>CAZKIR010000537.1:0-2853 GCA_964552835.1 uncultured Bacteroidales bacterium | reverse complement strand
AGCGAAGGTATACTGGCGGACACTCAGTCCGTCAGCCGCCTACTCGATTGCCAACAGTACTTCTTTTAGTCCTTAATCTTTTCAATCTTTTTAGCTATTAGAAATGTAAACCAGTAATATCCTTTTCTATTTTTTCTTTTTTAGGCTCTGAATTTATTTCATCCAATTCCTCATGAGTCAATCCATATGGAACTCCATTTGAAGTATAACCGGCTATAAATCCAAAATACTCATCACTTTCTATCAATGAATCCAAGTCAGATTTCACTTTCTTAAATTTCTTTCCCTTTCGGTGTATTTTATCGCTCATTGCATTTTTATTTTCTTTAAATCGACTATAGGACACTATTTAAATCCTGTCTTCCAATAATTGCCATTATTTCAACTATTTCATCTTTAACCCTATAAAAAATGCTGTCTGCCCCACAAACACAACGTCTATAACCCTTTTTTATATAATCAACGGATTGAAAAGAATATGGACGTTGAGCTATCATGTCAAAATATTCAAAAAACGTCTCAAAATATTTATCTGCTTGTGTTATTCCAAATTTTTCAACTCCATAATGATGAATTCTAATCAGGTCTTCCTTTGCAGCATTACTTAATCTGTATTTAGCCATTAAGAAAACTCTTTGATTGTTTTAAAATTTGTTCTTTAGTTTCATCAGTAAACCCGCTACTTTCAGCACTTTCCAATTTCGCTCTAATCCAATCCACTTGAATCTGCTGTTTTCTCGCTTGCCTTATTAAGTCATTGATAAGCTCGCTTTTGCTTGAGTATTCTTCATTTGCTATTTGAGCTTTTAACCATTCATCATTCGGTTTTGTAAAAGATATACTTTGTCTTGCCATGATATTATATTTTTGATGTAAATTTACACCAATTTTAAACCAATTGCAAATTTTTCGATGTATTGTTGGCAAACGTACATATATCGTCATTGTGTTTATCACTATTATATGAACATTGCATGGCACTTGTAACTGTCTGGTTTAACGAGCATATAGCTTAATTGTATATAGTTGGTTATGGTACAGGCAAGGGGGACGAAAGGTGTTTTTTGACGGTCCATGGCGGCAAATTTTATCGTTAAACCTACACGAAGATATCAAATTTTTTTCCTACCACGAATTTAATGGGATAATATATTTTACTATTGGCATCAAGGCGGGCTCACGTTGCCCTTTCAGGGCCTGGCTTTTCTTGTTGTGCCTAGCTGGCCCAAGGCGTTGCCATTGGGCTGAAATAGGGGGCTGGTTAGCTGCACGATGCTTGTTGCACATGGATTGAAATTCATGCTTGTTTCATTTGCCACCTGGTGGCAGGTTTATATTTTTTATCGGCGGTTTGATCAATTAATATCAATATTTACTCCTTACCATCTTCAACGGAGATTTCAGGTAAATCACCGTTGAAAAATTGAGTTGGAATAACAAGAGGACCCGTAACATTTCCCATATTAGTTGTTAATATTGTTACAAATGACCTTACATAAGGAAACATTATTGCTAGTGCATTTGCATTAACGAAAGCTTTTTTCAATTTTTGGTCTTCGAATTCCTTGTCAAACTCGAAGATCCCTATCCTAACAAGATTCAAGTTAAAAAATCCTTCACACCCATAGTTAAATTTTATCTTTTGTTCAAGTCGAACCTTTTTGATAAAATCAAATAACTGTTTGAATTGTTGCGGCATTAATTGTAGTTCCGTTTCGTTTTTCGCTCTGCCTATTGGAAATATCGTGAATATGCGCCATTCATCGACTTCTTCTGATATTAGTAAATTATAGAATTTGTCTAATTCACCGTAATTCCTTTGATTAACACAGGTTAGAGGCTCATTCTACCGCAATGGTTGCTTTTGCTTGCCCATAAACGTACATATATCCCCATCGTGTTTATCACTATTATATGTTCATTGCATGGCAATTGCAAGTGCCTGGTTTAACGAGTATATAGCTTAATTGTATATATCCAGCTTATCCATCCCGGGCTATTTTCTTTTTCGTTTATGTAAGTAAAAATACAAAAAATAATGAAAAACGAAAAAGATGGCTGCCCGCCCACTTTTCCTCCCCCTTAGCGCGATTTTTTCCTGACCGCGTGCCTGGTGTAAATCTTTTTTCTATCTTTGGTTCAAATCAAAAATTAGGACATTGGCTGCCGAAACCTCGTCGTATTTCGATAAAAAAGCTTTCGAGGCCTTGTTCAGGGGTTATTTCGTGAAATTGTGCGCGTTTGCCAACAAGTTCACGGGCGACCTGGACACCTCCAAGGAAATCGTGCACGATATATTCGTGTCATTATGGGAAAAACGCGATACGATAGACCCTGGAAAGTCCCTTAAATCGTATCTTTTTGCCTCGGTGCACAACCGTTGCCTGAATTATATCCGGGACAATAAAAAATTTGACCGGGGCGATTACTTGATCGAGAAAATTGACAACGAATACCAGGATATACCCGGCGAAGGATTGGACGAGAGCGAACTCAAGAAAAAAATAGCCAAGGCCCTGGACACGTTGCCCGGCAAATGCAGGCAAATTTTCGAGATGAACCGTTTTGAACAATTAAAATACAAGGAAATTGCTGAAAAACTCGATATATCGGTAAAAACCGTGGAAACCCAGATGTCGAAAGCCTTGAAAGTCTTGCGGGAACAGCTTAAAGACTACCTGACCATCTGCATAGTAATTGAATTTTTTAAAATCATGAATTAACCTGGAAAACGATCAGGGTAAACCAATTCCCGGGTGTATTACATTTGGGAAGATAAAAAAATGGAAAAGGAAAATACACATAATGCCATGCTTGAAATCCTGGCCAAGTATTTTGCCAACGAGGCCAGCC
>CAZKIR010000536.1:0-2869 GCA_964552835.1 uncultured Bacteroidales bacterium | reverse complement strand
AAAAATCCTTTTAAAGATTGGAACTATAACTCACGACAAGCGGCTAGCCTGGAAACAGGTATTGATGACAGCCCAATGTACCTGAATGTAGTTTTTGATAAAGAAAAAGGCATGCTTGAAATGCACGATGTCGGTTTAAATGCACTATATATTGGAGACTGTAAAGCACTGGCAAATATGGCAGAAATTTTAGGGAGAAATGGCGAAGCTAAAATGCTGCGCGACAGGGCTAAAAAATTTACCAAAAACATACAGAAACTATGGAACGAAGAGAACCAGCTTTTTCAAAATTATGATTTAACTAAAAAGGCCTTTTCAGACCGGATCTCCCCAACAAGTTTCTATCCCCTGATTGCCAAAACTGCCACTGAAAACCAAGCAAACCTCATGATTGAAAAGCACTTGTTAAACAAAAATGAATTTTGGGGAGAATGGGTTATTCCATCTATATCAAAAAACGACCCATTATACCATGAACAGCGATATTGGCGTGGGGCCATCTGGGCACCCATGAATTTCTTGGTTTACTTTGGATTAAAAGAATATGAATTCGAGGTAACCGACAAGTTTGTAGAAAAATCGGTAAAAATTTTTCGTAAAAACTGGAACGGACACCGCCATGTTTGTGAGAATTATTCGCCAATTGACGGCACCTGTACACATGAGAAGCTCACGAGTTCTCCCTGGTACACGTGGGGGGGCTTAATGGCCATAATTGGCATGATGGAAGCAGGGTACTATAACGAGACAAACAAATAAACAATACCAATATATTTCCAAGGAATAAAAAAAATGAATAGATATGACTAGTAAAAATATTTTTCTGCTATTTCTATTTTCCTTTTTCTCATATTTATCTCAAGGAAAAGAATATAATATAATTGATTTTGGTGCGGTGGCCAGTAAAAACCAGTTAAGTACCGGGGCCATCCAAAAAACGATTGATCAATGTTCTGCCAATGGCGGTGGAAAAGTTATTATTCCTTCCGGGGAGTATACAAGTGGCTCCCTGGTGTTGCGCAGCAACGTTAACATTCATTTTGAGCCCGGGGCAGTGCTATATGGCAGCCCCCACGCGCGGGATTATGAAGAACATCCCCCAAAGTTTCATTCTTCGACTAATGTATACCAAACTTGTGCATTGTTTTTTGGCGAAAACATATCAAATGTAGCCTTTACAGGAAATGGCACCATTTACTTCAATGGAGGGGCAGAAGATTTCCACATGAATTATGATGAATGGCGTGCAGCAGAAAATGAACTGAAACGGCCCTTCGGTTTTTTATTCCGCCAATGCGAACGCTTTTTATTGCAAGATCTTCAACTTTATGGTTCGGGATTTTGGATGCAGCAATACTTGAATTGCAAGCATCTTAATTTTGAAAGGGTGAAAATCGTGAACCATGCCAATTGGAATAATGATGGGCTTGATATTAACAATTGCAAGGAAGTTACTATTTCCGGCTGCATCATATACTGTAGCGATGATGCTATATGTATCAAATCAACCAGCGTGGGTTTAAATGAAAACATTGTAATCACAAATTGTATTCTTCGTACACATTACAATGGGTTTAAAATAGGTACAGAAACCATGGGCGGTGGAGTAAAAAACCTCAAGATGAGTAATTGTTGTATTTCTGCACCTGGATATAAAAACCTACATGGTGGTTTGGTTAATGGAGATAATGATCTCGGGTTTGCTGGTTTGGCCATCGAATGTTGTGATGGCTCGGTAATTGAAAATATAAGTATCTCTGATATCGTGATCGATAGCATGCGTACACCCTTGTTTATTCGACTGGAAAAACGTATGCGCCCCATGTACCCGGGTGATCCTGGCAGGGCAGTAGGTAAAATGCGAAATATCTCGATTTCAAATGTGTTGGCAACAAATGCCTCCAAGCTCAGTTGCTCGATTACCGGGGTGCCTGGACATGATGTAGAGGGTATACGGCTTGATAATATCAAGATCATCGCCCGGGGAGGCGGAACGAAAGCCGATATTGACAAAGAAGTACCTGAAAAAGAAACGGCATATCCCGATGTTAACATGTTTGAAACGAACCTGCCTTCCTATGGATTCTTTATAAGGCATGCCAAAAATATTCACTTGAGCGATATTACATTAAAAACGGAAACAAGGGACGATCGCTATGCCCTTTATCTTGAAGATGTGAAAGGAGGCATTATCGACGGTTTACATGCAGAAAGCCAAACAGATGCTAATCCGCTTATATTCCTCGAAAAGGGCAAGAAAATGGTAATACAAAATGCTATTACCTTTCAATCCCTACCATCCCTGGTGAAGATCAAGGAGACTCCTGAAAATCAAATAATATTACATGGAAACAGTGCTCCAAATATTACAAGATAGAGCATAGCCTTGGTTATTTTTGGGCTCAATGAAGTTTTTATGGGAGGGGGCGGGCCATGGGATGGTCATAAATTTGTTACGTCATTGACACGCTAACCCCATAACTCCTTACCCGTATACTAAAAATTAAATAATTAGAATAAATTAGTAACGAGATAAAACGTCGTGAAATCTTGGTGATTTGTGTCATGTTGCCTTAGGTGCGCCTTGGCCCTTATCCCGGGGCAAAGGCATTACAAGCTTGGGCAATGTGGCCACTAATCCTTATGCCGGAAAGGGGCTTACGCCTTGCACAACTTACCACAACACGTTTCCAGCTACTTGTCATTAAACGGGAACAAGGGTTTGGATGCCCCTTCCATTGAAATCATCCAAGAAATTGCCCGCGCGGGCCGCTACAAGCGATACGAGGAACTTTTGTAATTTTTATTGTTATTACCTGCAATAGCCACAAAAAATATTAAGTTTTGTCGCGTGGGCCGACAACGAAAC
>CAZKIR010000535.1:2281-2892 GCA_964552835.1 uncultured Bacteroidales bacterium | reverse complement strand
TTGTTCTTAAAAAGGCTGAATAATAAATTGTACGGGGCGTTTCTTTTTTCTACGTATTCCCTGAAAGCGGTCATTTTTTTTGAAGGATCATGAGAATAATTGTCTATAATGTTTTTTAAAGGGCTGAAATCTCGCTGTTCGCCTTTACCGAAAAAAAGCCCGAGTACGGCGATCCCCCCGCAAAGAGCACCGCACGTTCCCCCCGAGTCCGCGATACCCCCTCCGAATCCGGAGAGCACCCTCAATGCTTCATCAGAATAAGCCGCTTTTAGTGTGTCACAGGCAGCCTTGAAAACTGCCTGATGACTCGGCCAGCCATTTTTAATATTTCGCAGTCCCTTCTTTTTGGCAATATCTACTAGAATTTTTGCTTTCTGCTCTTTAACCCAGGAAACATCCAGTATATGAGTATCCACGGCAAACTCCCTGATTGGAGAAGTTTCTATCACTCCTGGCAGTTGAGTTCGGATCAACCCTGAAGCTTTCCTGTGAGAAATAACCTGTTTTTGAATTATCCGGCAACATATTTTTAACCGGACGTTTTAATAATATCTTCTGGGCAAGCATTTCCGCCTTTGCGGATTGTAGCTTTTTGATGATTTGAAATATTA
>CAZKIR010000535.1:0-2271 GCA_964552835.1 uncultured Bacteroidales bacterium | reverse complement strand
CATTGTTACCGGTCAACGAATATATGTTGTTCTGAAAGTCAGACATTCATACAATGCTCATGGAAAAAGGAGGCGCTTCATATGGAAAGAAATGCTCACATTTTTTCACCCATAAAAAGCAGGCGTGCCTTTGAGCAAGTTGCTGACAACATAAAACAGATGATATTCAAGGGCGCTTTTAAACCAAACGACCGCCTTCCTTCAGAACAAAGTTTGGCCCAGCAATTTGATGTGGGGCGTCAAACCATTCGAGAAGCGCTGCGCCAGCTTGAACTGTCAGGCTTTGTGCGTATCCAGAAAGGGGGAGGAGGCGGGGCCTTTGTCAATAATGAAGTTAATTTCACTATCCGGGATCTCTTCCTGGATTCGTTTCAAATGCATAATGCCTCCCTGGAGGATCTAACATTGTGCCGTATCGAAGTGGAACGTCTCGTGATCAACCATGTTCTGGACAATATAGACGAAGAAGATCTCAAAGATCTGAAGAAAAATATAGCCGAGGGCCAGGCACTCATTGATTCCGGCAAATCTGCCCTTGAAGCCAATGTCCGTTTTCATAAGCTACTGGCAAGGGCTTCCAAGAATTTTGCCTATGAGGTCATCATGGAATGCATCATGGCGGTTCACAAATACTTTCTGCTCAAATACGAACCGAGTCTGGAAACCTCCAAAAATGTATTGTTGTCCCATGTAAAAATACTTGATGCCATAAGTTCCGGGGACAGGGACCTGGCCCAATCCCTATTTGAATCGCATCTTCTTGATGTCCAGCATCGTTTAAAAGGCGAGTCATCATGATTTAAATGGTTTATATAATACAAACCACAGTAAAAAGGAGGGCTTACAAGATGAAAAACAGAAAACTGACTGTCGCCGGAGTCAAAATCCTGTCGTGTGCATTGATTTTTACTATATTTTTCGCAATTACCGCCAGCGCGAAAACACTTCATTATGCAGCACAGGGGTCATCGGTCGGCACACGGGCCGAGGTGGTTAAATGGTGGGCCTCGGAAGTCGAAAACCGTACAAATGGGGACATTAATATCAAATTTCATTGGAACTCCTCGCTACTTAAGCCGGCCGATGCCATGGAAGGTATTGGAATGGGTAATGCCAATGTTGGTGAAGGCTGGGGCATTTACCATCCTTCAAAAACACCATTGTGGACGGTAGCCGATCCCCCCTTTTCCCACGAAGATCCCTGGGTTGGCCTTATGGTTATGCATGAGCTTTTTAACACGTATGAGCCTTTAATTTCTGAGCTCGAGAACTATAATGTCAAGCTACTCGCCCCATTTGTCACCGGTATGACACAATTGGGTACCCGCGATGGTGTTGATCCGATAATTCATCCTGATGACGCCCGGGGCAAGAAGATTCGTTTTGCCGGGGGCGCATGGGCCAAATTTTGGAAAAGCCTGGATGCCGTGCCGGTGTCACTTACTCAGGGCGAGGTATACGAAGGCATGATGCGGGGAACGGTTGATGCAACCCAGTCATATTTTTTCATTCTCGAAGCTTACAAGCATTGGGATGTTATAAAGAATTACACTGTAGCTGATGCCGGGGAACTGGCAAGTTACGGCCTGATAATAAATATAGACGATTACAACGACTTATCAGAGCAACAACGAAGTGTCATGGAAGAAGCCAGCCTGGAAATGATGAATATGTATGCCAAGGCATTGATACAGGACAGGATACGTATCCAGGAGGAAGCCGAGGGAAAAGGTTTAAAATTTCATGAATTAAGCGATGAACAGCGCCAGGAGTGGGTGAAAAAAGCCGAACCTTTCATGGACAGATGGGCTGAAAAGATGGATGAACAAGGTCTGCCCGGAACCGAAATCCAGGAAAAGTTTATTGAGCTTCGAGGTAAATACACCAGCCAACTCAATGAACAAGGATATCCATGGGAGCGATAACCCATTTCAGTCTGTTTTTGCGCTCCGGTGTTATCCCGGTGATGGGAATGGTTATCAAAAAAGGACGGGATCAGACCAATGCAGTTTTTACACACAATATCAAGCCTTTTTGATCACTTTGTCAAGGCTTTAAGCTCGCTTGCAATCCTGTTGCTCATACCGATGATGTTTTTGGTGCCGGCCGACGTTGTCGGCCGGTGCCTTAAAACACCGATCCCCGTGGTTTTTGAAATCAATTCATATTTTCTGATGATAGCAATTGTATTTTTCCCACTGGCTTTTGTGCAGCAAAACCGCGGACATATTTATGTAAACCTCTTTACCCGGAATTGTCCTGAAAGTATCA
>CAZKIR010000534.1:0-2893 GCA_964552835.1 uncultured Bacteroidales bacterium | reverse complement strand
TTAGTTCTGAAAACAAAGCTGAACCTGGCATAAAAACGGGGGCGTCAAAAGCCGATCAGGAATTCCTGGAAAAACTCTCGGAAACCGTCAACCAACATTTACTGGACGCACAATTTAATGTTACAGATCTGGCCAGGTTATTAAACATGAGCCGATCAACCCTCTATGATAAAGTCGTCTCTTTAATTAACGTTCCTATTGGCGAATACATCAGGTTAAAGCGCATGAAATATGCAGCCAGGTTGATCCAGGAAAAAAAGCATTCAATTATGGATGTCGCCCTGATGATAGGTTTTAAAGACTACCCGCAATTCACCAAGAGCTTCAAGAAGCTCTATAAAATGTCGCCAAAAGAATATCAACGGATGTACCAGACGGGGTAAGGGTTTGTAATAATGTGTTTAGGCCGTGCCAATAAAAAATCGTTACAACCTGCCACATTATCGCTACATTATTAAAATAACAACCTTAAAACCCCATTCTTTATAAAATTATTTAAAAATTATCTTGATATTAACTATTTATTTTAATAATTTTGCCTGTTCAATGTATTGTATGGAAACAATATTTTCAAATAACAAGCAAAAATCATCAGGAAAAAGCTTAAGGAAAGCCCGGCAGAAAAAACGGCTTATCAAGCACCTCCATACCCAGGGGCCAAAGTCAAGCTCGTTTTTGGCCAATAAACTAAACATCAGCATCCCTACTATACAAGCCTTATTAAATGAATTAAAAGAACAAGGACTGGTAGATGAGCAGGGACAAGGAATGAGCAATGGGGGGCGGAGGCCTAGCATGTATGGTTTGGCCGACCAATCATTCTTTATCATGGGCATGGATATCGGCAGGCATAACGTGCGCGTTGCCATTTACGATCACCGCAACATAAACATCACGGGCACCAGGGTACTTAACAAAAAGATGGAGAACAGCCTGGTATTTCTTCATGAAGTATCGGGTTTTGCCAGGCAACTCATGGATGAATATAAAATTGCCCCGGGCAAATTAATAGGCGTAGGGGTTATTATGCCTGGATTAATCGACGCGCGGAAAGGAATTAATTATACCCAACTAAATTTTGAACAACCCGTTGCCCGCTTATTGGAAGATCAATTAAAAACATCTGTATTTATAGAGAATGATGCCAACGCGTATGCCCTGGCTGAATTAAAATATGGCATCGCGCGGGGCATGAATGATATTTTAGCGCTCCATGTTGATTGGGGACTAGGTTTAGGGATGATATTAAATGGCAAGTTATACCGCGGCAGTTCTGGTTTTTCAGGAGAATTTAGCCATATACCAGTGATGGATCAGGGCACTTTGTGCAATTGCGGGAAACAAGGGTGCCTGGAAACTGTAGCTTCCGGTATGGCCCTGGTAAAAAGGGTAAAGGAAGGCCTGGCGAAAGGAGAAGAATCGATTTTACTGGATCAACCCCGGCAAGACGGGCAATATCCGCTTGAAGCAATTATTGCAGCAGCCAACCAGGGTGACCAGTTCACTATCAATTTAATTTCTGAATTGGCACAATACCTGGGAAAAGGCATTGCTGCACTGATACAGGTGCTCAATCCCGGGCTTATTATACTGGGAGGCCGGGTTTCCATGGCAAATGAATACTTAATCACGCCTATTCAACAAGCCCTGTATTTGCATTGTATTCCCAGGCTCAGGGAAAACACCGAAATCGTTATTTCCGGCTTACAACAAGATGCGGGCATTTTAGGCGCGATTGCAACGGTAACCGAACATGTTTTTGAATAATTTATAATAAGCAGGAATTATGGGCATAAATAATAAAAACACGGTATTCTCGGAAGTTGAAAAGGTTTTTTTAGCGACCAACCATGTGCAACAACATGCAACAAATATCCCTTATATTACCGTTGAAAATTTCCCGCTCCTGGGTTTTTTCACGGCCTTGCGTTTCCTTGAATGGGTTTCATGTAACCCGAAAGGGACCATCTCGCTTCCCACTGGTAAAACACCTGAATACTTTATTGTATGGACGGCTTACATGCTTGAAAACTGGGACACAACCAAAGGCAAAAAAATCCGCGACAAATACGGTTTAGGGAATTATCAGAAGCCCGATTTAAGCCAACTAACTTTTGTGCAAATAGATGAGTTTTACCCCATCAGCTCGAAACAACATAACAGTTTTACCAATTACGTCGAGAATTTTTATATCAAAGGTTTTCATCTCGACCCGGAGAAAGCCTTGTTGATCGATTCCGATAAAATCCCGCTGGCTGAAGGCAAACATTTTTCAGAGGTTTTTCCCGATTCGCTTGTCGATTTGTCCTTACGGTACCGGGAACCACGGAATGCCAAAGAGGCCCTGCAGCAACAATCCATTTTTTCCATTGATGATTGGTGCACCCGTTACGAGTCAAGGATCAGGGATTTGGGCGGAATAGACTTCTTTTTAGGCGGTTTAGGGCCTGATGGCCATATCGCTTTCAATACAAAGGGCTCAGACCACCATTCAACCACGAGGCTTACGGCAACCAATTTCGAAACACAGGCCGTGTCAGCCAGCGACCTGGGCGGGATTGAAATATCACGGAACCGCCTGGTAATAACCATTGGGCTCGAGACAATCACCTATAATCCCGACACCGTGGCCATCGTTTTTGTTTCAGGTGAAGCCAAAGCCCCCATGGTAAAAGATGCACTTGAAAGAAAACCTTCCAACTTATACCCTGCCTCGGTATTGTCAAAATTGCCCAATGCCCGTTTTTATATTACCACGGGGGCAGCTTCCATGCTCGAGGGCCCGATCCAGAGATATTATACGGAAGGGGATTGGACACGGGAAAAAACTGACCGTGCCGTGATTGATTTATGTAAAAAACTGGATAAATACGGGCACCACCTCACCCTTGAT
>CAZKIR010000533.1:0-2893 GCA_964552835.1 uncultured Bacteroidales bacterium | reverse complement strand
AAGTTGGTAGCAATAAATATACAACTAAGTTGAATTATGATTTTTATGAGATGGTTCATGTCTTTTTATTTTATTTTTATGTTTGATCATGGAGAAATTTTACCTTGCCCCTAGTTCAAGAGATATTTCGTGTTCCCTATTTTACAAGCTTCATGGCGGTTTTATACTTACCCGACTCAAAATAGCAAGTATAAAGCCCTTTTTTCAAGTTGCTCGCGTTAAATGTAACCACCTGGTGCCCCTTGTGGTATACCTGATCCGTGATTTCTTTTACCTTAATGCCCAAGCTGTTCACGATATAAATTTTTACAACCCCCGGACGGCTCGTGTTAAAAGAAATAAAAGTCTTGGAATTTATAGGGTTAGGATATACAGCAGTATTGGTTAGCCGGTTTATTACATGCCTATTATTGATTTTTTGGGATTTTCTTACATAAGACCTTATTTTTACGTTGGCCGGGTTACCCGTGTTGGTAATAGGACTTGTTTCGACAGCCTCCATTAAACCTTGTGCTTCCGCGGGTCCTTCATTTTTGTTTGGCAAACTTACTTTTGCTGATTTTAATTGTAAGCTGTTCAGGTTTGGGTTCGTGGTAATAGAAAAAGTGCCCTCCTTTTCTATCGTGAAACCCGGGTAAATGGAAACGGAGCCATCATCTGCCGGCACCTCTAAATCAATTTCTGCACCTTGTTTTATTATTACATCCCCAGCGGGGGTCCTCCGGGCAGGAGTTTTTATATCCACATCTCGCCCCAATACAATATCCCCTGCCTCAAATGTATTATGATAACCATCTTGAAATACCCTGTTCTGAATGTATTTGGTCGAGGGGGCTATTTCTTCTTCCAGGAAGGCATCCAGGTCTTGGTTCATATAAGCATGCCAATGATTGCTGTTCGAAATCTGAATCGCGTCAAAAGGTGTTAAGGAAGAATTATGGGTGTAGGGATAATTATTAATTGACGCGATATCATAAAACCAATCATTTGTGCTAATATCCAAAGCACTTACGCTTGGTACGAAACAATAATGAAAATCCGTTTCGGATTGCACGTGACCAAAAATATCACTGTATTTCACGGTATAAGTCTTGCTAAAACCGACTTCGGTACATAATTGTTCACCGCCAGCGGGCAGGCAAATTGTTTTAGACCATTCAATATTTATATCTTCCGTTTCATCAAGGTTATCGGCTAACTCATTCATGCCGGGGATATCGAGGGTGCCGCCTGGCACGTGATCAATATTCGGGTCTGCGGGCGGCACGAGTTGATCCCGTTGGTTGTTGTACCTGTACCGGTAATACAAGGGCAACCTGGGCATGTTAATAAAAGATTGCACGGAAAAATCTATCTCGAATACCTTATCATTATTTCCAGGCATTACCGATGAATTCTGTGATAGCTCAACAGGCTTCCAACGCAAGGTGATATCAGGAAAGGGCGATGGCATATCGATGGTATGGTCAACCAGGTAATTCGGGGTTTTTGTCCATTCCATAATTTTCTCGCCGCCGTACAGTGCATCAGGAAATGCTTGCCTATCGGTATGGGCGCCCCCACACGAAACGGCCACTTTCCGGCATTTATCCGGATACCCATGATCATCAGAATCCAGGAAATTTTTTCTCATCCAGTTGCTCTTGTACAAGGTGGCGGCCATTTCAAAGGCAGCCGTGTTTACAAAACTAATCCCGTGTTTGTCCAACAACATCTCGTTCATCCAATCAATGGGATTTAAATCGTGTTGGTCGAGCTTGGAAGCCTTGTCTATAAAATCCAAGGGAGTATGCAACCAGAAATCAGCAAAATGTTGCACGCCCAATGGAACATTGGCCCCCTTGTGTGGGGTATCGTAAGTTATCAGGAGCTCTACATTGTGATCATCCCCCCTGTCTTCCATCATTTTCAGGGCAGAGCTCGTTACCAGGCCGCCCATGCTAACACCGATTACCGTGCCCCTCCTGTTTGACCCGTTGCTTTCCAGGATGGAATTGATTTCTTCCAGCAGGGCGATAAACAACCTGGAATTTTTCAAGATGGCCCCTGTATTGTCTAACAGGTTCAGGATTACAATATCATATCCTTGGTCTCTTAACCCATCTAAAAAACGGACACCTCCTGGATCTTCCATTTGCTCATATAGATCTTCAAAATTCATATCACTTGTAAAATCAATGCCCTCGCAAATTATCACGGGCTTGGTTAATATCCCGTGTTCGGGGTGCGTGGAACTAACATTTTTATACCATATCCCGTACTCGCCGTGTACTTTTTGCATGAAACTGATTTCTGTTTCTATGGGGAATTCATCGTCAGGATTAAACCTGGTTTGTCCATGGCTATAAAAAGACAAACCAATAAATATGATTAAAAATATATAAATTGTTTTCATCTTATTTCTTTTAAAATTAAACCTTTGTCAAGCACCGTGTTCCAGAGTTTTACAAGCCCCCCGTCCTTGGCAATGACTGCCTGGTTAAAACGGTACATCGATTCTTCATATATCGTGTCGTTGTTTTCAGTGTTTTTAATCGTGAATGCATCTTGAAAAACTGACCCGTTAATCTTTATAGTATCTATTCTTTTTATCGTGTCAAAATATACTTGTGGTTCGTTAAGCCAAAAAGACCGCAACTGGAATGATGTTCCAGATATGCTATTTTTTCTTATATACAAACTAATTAAAGAGCTAACCTGTGAATTAGCCCCGGGCAAGTCATTTATTAAGTATAATAGATATTTTTTCTGGATTACCCATGATCTTGGGCATAAATCTCCCTTGCCAACCTTAGCAAAATCGCTTATCTCTATGTCCTCTAAAGCATATTTTAATTCCACCTTATCAATGGTATCAACAAACACGACCGTATCGTTCAGTTCATAGGGCACG
>CAZKIR010000532.1:0-2895 GCA_964552835.1 uncultured Bacteroidales bacterium | reverse complement strand
AAAAACTAATTTGCGATTTATAATCGTCTAAAATGATAATTTACTGAGGTCTGAATTTATCAATTTCACCCGGGCATACAAGGAACATTTTGTTGTTGTTGAAAACGATGTAACCCCAAAGCCGACAGGGGAACTAACCAGCAGCATGCTGCAATCGCCCGATGACCCCGATGCCACCTACCGGCAAAAAAGGGGCGGGCACCATAAAAGGTTTACCATAAACGGCACCGAAACGGCCAATCCTGAAAACCCGGTGCAGCTTATCACCGATATCTCGGTAAACCCCAATAATGTGGATGACAGTCAGATATTGAACGAAAGGGAGGATAAAATATAGGAGAAAACCCCAGGGTTAAATGAAAGATGCCAAATATTTAAGAACAAGGGACGATATTATTTTACCCATGAAGATTATTTGCAAAACAGGCGCAACAGAAATATTTTTAACATTCCTGAAGAACGTCGCAAGATCAGGCCCAATGTTGAGGCGTTGATGAATGAATTTAAAACCAGGGCCCCGGGCGGAAAACTGAAAGTAAGGGGACTGTTCAAAGCCACCCTGTTTGCATTTAACAGCGGAATTGCCATTAACTTTGGAAGGATATACAGGTATATCGCCCAAAATGGGTTAACAGATGGGATTGATCCGTCAATATCCACTGTTTTGGGCAATATTATGTTTATTAAATTGTGCCTGTTGCAAAAAATATCAATTTTCGTGTGGAATTTTTTTGCTCGTTGGTTTTCCCTGGGATATTTTTATCCGAAAGGTGCTCCCGGGTCAAATATGCCAACAATGCGAACTTTAAATTTAATACATTTTTAAACTGGACTCATATATTCAAAATAAAAAAAGATTTGTTTTACCCCTATTTTTCAAGGAATACACAAATATACAAACCTTATACAAGAAAATAAAATATAAAAAGATTTTGTAAATTTGATTGATTAGATTAAATTTAATCGAAAAAGGTTAAAAAATTATTTTTTATAGAAATATCAGAGATAAAATCCCGATTAAGTATTTTTACCGTATTAAGTCATTATAATCTGAAACCCGACCAAAACAACCAAATAAAATGCCCATTCCACGAAGACGACAAACCAAGCTGCCGAATTTATCATAACACAAATGCCTTCCATTGCTTTGGCTGCAATGCCACTGGCGACCAAATAGAGCTTATTGGGAAATACGAGAAGTATAGCAAGCACGAAGCAATCCGGGGCTTTACTACTTAAACGGATTTACTATTGTTAAACTGTTTTCAATTACCTGTCCGTCCTGCATATCTTCGAAATAAAGTGTTTTGCAATTGCACGAAAGTGCGGCAGCAATAATCAACGAATCATAAAACGAGTACTGGTATTTATTGGCAATACTGCAAGCTCGTTCAATAGTAGCGGGGCTTGTTTACATAAACATTAAAATCAGAGCCTACTTCAGAAACAACATTCTCAACAGCTTGCCAATCCAGTTTAAACTTTCTTTTCAATGTATTTGAAAGTTCCGTTAATATCTGAATACTTACAAAAGTGTCAGGGCTATTGGCAATATCTAACGCTTTTTGCTGTTTAACTGGTTCGTCGTAGGTATAGCAGTAAACAAGGATATTGGTATCAATAAAACAATTATCGTTCATTTGCCTCGTTCCTGTTAAATTTAAATCCTTTAGTGTTTAGTTTAATAGCAGAAAAGCTTTTACTTCTTTTGGTTGTGTATATCACATCTTCCGAAGGCTCGTCAACAGCAAAAGCAATCACTTCCATTTTTTTTCCAATATACTTATCAGGAATATTGAAAGAAAGAAAGTTTTTATCAGGTGTTATAACTGTCCGTATCATAATCAAAATTTTTAAAGTGCAGCAATATTTTTAATTTTTACAGACTTAATCAGTCCGTCAATAGTGTAAAGTAAATGTGTTCTTTATCATAGTCGTTAAATGAAGAAATTTCATTTAATCTTTTGAGCATTGTCGAGTCTTTAAAGAGATTTTTATCCTGACTTTCTCCTAAAAGATAACCAACGGTAGTATCAAGGATGTTAGCAGTTTTTTTTACTAAATCAATAGAAGGCTTTACTTCATCTCGCTCATACTTACCAATAATAGAATGATGAGCTTCAATAAGCTTTGCCAACTCGTTTTAGGAAAGTTTTTTTGCTTCCCTGCATTCCCTTAATTTCTTACCAAAAATCTCCATGTTATATAATATTTGGCATTAAACCTGTTCTTATTCGCTGTATTTGCAAATATACTGCTAATATTTTACGAGTTAAAATTACATTTTCTTTTATTGTAAAGTAATACTTTATAGGTTTGTACCAAATATTAGCAATTGATTTTTTTTCAAAAAATTTTTAGCAATGGAAATATAAGCGATAAAACAACGGTTGCACATTATACAAATGTTGGTACACTACGGCATCAAACCAGACAGGAACAACCAAATAAAATGCCCCTTTCACGAGGACGACAAACCAAGCTGTAGAATTTGCCCGGACACAAATACCTTCCATTGCTTTGGGTGTAGTGCAACGGGTGACCAGGTAGAATTTATTGAGTAATACGAGGCTCCGGCAAGCGCGAAACCATACTAAAAGCCAAGCAGCTTTGCGGAATACCTGAGCAAATAAACAACAAGCCCAAAGCAAAACCCACAATAATAAACAGTACTGAGGTTTTAACAAAAGCCTTTACGCTCGAACACAAAACCGGCCATGAGCTATTTATCGACTACGCTGGCAAGAAATTACAGATAGTTGCCCGTGAAACAGGCGAAGTAAAAGATGTCGTAGTTTTTATAGCATTATTGCCCCATAGCCAACCCCCATCCCCCCCCTGCCGCAAGTTTGTAACTTGTGGCTTTTCTGATTAAATTTGTGCAGGGATTTTTTA
>CAZKIR010000531.1:0-2898 GCA_964552835.1 uncultured Bacteroidales bacterium | reverse complement strand
AACCCTTACCGCGTACTTCCACGATATCTTCTTCCTTTTCGGCCAGTTTTTCAATGTCATTTTTAAATTTTTCGCCCAGGTTCCGTGAACGGTTAACAAGTTCCTTTTCCAGGATAATGCCGATATTGGCGTAGGCAGCTGCACAAGCCAGCGGGTTACCCCCGAAAGTGGTACCATGGTCACCAAAATTAATCAACTTGGCCACTTTCTCGTTCACGAGGGTTGCCCCGATAGGCACCCCTCCGCCCAGTGCCTTGGCAAGCACGAGTATATCGGGCACGATGCCAACATGTTCAAAAGCGAAAAATTTGCCTGTCCGGCCGATACCTGTTTGCACCTCGTCAAATATCAACAGGATATTTTCGTTTTCGCAAATGCTTTTCAGTTCAGCAAGAAAATCTTTACCGGCCACGTGTATGCCCCCTTCGCCTTGGATGGGCTCTACTATGATCGCTGCGGTCTTGTCGTTTATTTTTTGCTTCACGGCTTTAATATCATTGAAAGGCACCTTGTGAAACCCGGCCGGGATGGGTTCAAAACCTTCCTGATGGGCAGCTTTTCCCGTGGCTACCGTGGCCAGGGTCCGCCCATGAAAACAGTTTTCCATGGCAATGATCTCACCGCCCTTGCCCGTGGTATGGGCATATTTTCGTGCCAATTTAAAAGCGGCCTCGTTGGCCTCGGCACCGCTATTGCTAAAAAACACCCGTTCAAGCCCGCTCAGGGAGGCAAGCCTTGAGGCCAGCTTGGCCTGTGGTTTGTTCAAGTAAAAATTAGAAACATGAACAAGTTTTCCCGCTTGCTTTTGGATAGCTTTTACCAGTTTGGGATGGCAATGGCCCACGCTGTTCACGGCAATGCCCGCCAACACGTCAATATACTTGTTGCCATTAGTATCCCAGGCATAGGCGCCCTTGGCCTTTTCTATGGTGATTGGCCACCGGTTAAAAACAGGTAAATAATGATCTTTATCAATTTTCTGGTACGAATCTGGTTTAAATGTATTCATAGTTATGTATTTATAGTCAGCGAATATACCAAATAATTATATATGCCGCATGAAAAACACGCTGGCACGTTCAATAACCCTAGTTTGACATATTTGATTGCATAATAGACCTTGCAAAATTAGTTAATATTCAAAAACATGAAAAGATTATAAATAAAATAAAAAAGACGCGGCCTGTAACCACGTCTTTTTCATTAAAATATTGTCGGTTGCGATAAAAGAAAATTATTAAATTAGTTTGGTCTTGAACGCATATCCCACAATCCCACCTTCTATCTTGTTATCCGCGAACAAATAGTGTTTTATGGAGCATTCCTGGCCATTGTAATGGCCTTTGGTTTCGAAAGTCACTTGCCGTTTTGACTTGAACACGGATTTTAATTTTTCTTTCGATTCAGGAAATACAGTAGTAACTTTCTTCCCTTTTACATCCCCTTCCTTCTTGCCCATAAGGTCAAGGCCTTTGCCCTGGATTTGTTGCAAGCTGTCTTTCGGGTCAATTTGATAAACAAGCACTGGCACGTTGGCGGAGACACCATCAATGACTGTATCCTTGTTCAATATTTCCGCGTGGGCCTCTTTCACATCAGTCGTGTCGCGGGTAATGGTAAAGGTCCCGATAATTTCCCCTTGCTCGTTGGCAAACGGTATCCGGTTGGTTAGCCCCCAGCGTATTCGGCCATCCTTGTACACTAATTTTTCATCCTTGTTAAGTATGGGCTTGTTTTTCGCTATCAGGTCTTTTTCTAGTTTAATGGCCTCTTTTGCATGCTCTTCCGGGAAGAAATCATAATCGGACTTGCCAATGATCTTGCTGGGGTCTTTAAAACCGTGCTTTATCGCTTTGGCCTTGTTCACGCGTACGTACGTTCCTTCCTGATCCTTAAAGGTTACCCTTGAATCCAGGTGGTCCATCAATGTTTTGAACATGGCACTCTCCCACATTAAATCCTTTGCCATCTTATTGGCCTTTATTTCCATCTCTTTCAAATCTGATACATCCTTGGAAATCCCAAAGGTCCCCACTACATTGCCTTCCTGGTCTTTTAATGGCATTTTAGTGGTAGATACCCAGCTAACAGCACCATCCTCCCACGTTTCTTTTTCAATCATGTTCACGATGGCCTTGCCCGTGCGGATGATGTTTTGTTCATCATCAAAAGCTTGTTGCGCGTGTTCCTTGGTAAAGAAATCAAAGTCGCTTTTACCGATGAGTTCTTCTTGTTTTTTCACGCCAAAACTTTGTAGCAAGTTATTGCTCACGCGGAGAAACTTGCTTTCCCTGTCTTTAAAATAAATATTGTCGGGCAAGTTATCCATCATGGCGTCCATCAGGTATTTCTCTTCTTTTAGTTGTTCAGCTGTTTTTTTCTGTTCCTTGTTTATACGTTGTAGTTCATCTTGGGTGGCCTGCAATTCTTCCAGGTTTTGCCGTAATTCCTCCTCGTGTGCTTCCAGTTCGTTGGAGCGTTTCACGGCCTCTTCCTCGGTTTCTTTTAATTGGGTAATGTTCTTGGAAATACCAAAAATCCCCATGACATTCCCGTTTTTGTCTTTCAGGGGCATTTTGGTGGTCGATACCCATTGGGCCCGACCGTCGTCAAATTCTTCTTTCACGATGTCGTCAATCAAGGCTTTCCGGGTATTCATTATTTCTTTTTCATCCTTGTAAAATCTCTCGGCATTTTCTTTTTTATGAAAATCAAAATCCGATTTTCCAACCAATTCAGAAGCCTTATTGGCACCCGGGAATAATTTTACCATTGATTCACTGATACGGATAAACCGGCATTCTTCATCTTTAAAATAAATATAATCGGGTATACTTTTCATCAAGGCATCCATTAAGGCTTGTTCTTTTAATAGGTTATCATGTATTATTTGCAACT
>CAZKIR010000530.1:0-2902 GCA_964552835.1 uncultured Bacteroidales bacterium | reverse complement strand
TGTAAATCCCCGACTCGATATCCGACAAGATAATACGAATAATTTGCTCGTATTTTGGCGTGAAACAATCATCAACAATTTCATATCTTTCCATGGTGTAAAATTATAAAAACTTGGTAAAACCTGCATCAAAACAAGATAACAATCTTCCATGGGATACCATGGGACGATAATCTATTAGACTTAACGTAATTTTACAAAATTAAATTCAACTATTATGAAGGCAATGATGCTCACGGGGATTCGCGAGATGGAAATGAAGGAAGTTCCTGATCCGGCCATCGTTAACGATACAGACGTGCTGATAAAATTAAAAGTAGTGGCCGTGTGCGGCTCTGACGTGCATTATTACACAACAGGCAAAATTGGTAGCCAGGTAGTGGAGTACCCTTTTTCCGTGGGGCATGAATGCGCCGGCATCGTGGAAAAATGTGGCCCCGGCGTAAGCCACGTGAAGCCAGGCGACCGGGTTGCCATAGAACCAGCCATGCATTGTGGGCATTGCGACCAGTGTTTAGCCGGGCGCCCGCACACGTGCAGGAACATAAAATTTTTAGGCTGCCCGGGACAAGCCCACGGGAGCCTTTCAGAATATATTGTATTGCCCGGGGAATCATGCTTCCCGATACCCGACAGCATGAGCTATGACGAGGCGGCCATATCTGAACCCTTGACTATTGGTGTTTATGCCATACGGCGGTCTATCCCCATGGAGGGGTCAAAAATAGGTATACTGGGTTTTGGCCCCATCGGCATGAGCGTGCTGGTTCCGGCCTTGGCCAAGGGGGCTGGCAAAGCCTACGTGACCGACAAAATTGACCCGCGCCTGGAAATAGCCAAAGAAAGTGGGGCCACTTACGCTGGCAATGTAAATAAGCAGGACGTGGTGAAAGAAATCCTGGAACGCGAACCCCTGGGATTAGACGTTATTTTTGAATGTTGTGGCCAACAAGAAGCCATGGACCAAGCAGTGGAACTGATAAAGCCAGGTGGCAAGATCATGCTAATCGGCATACCCGAGTTTGACCAATGGGCATTACCTGCCGACCAAATCCGGCGAAAAGAAATTACCCTGGTAAACGTTCGCCGTCAAAACCAAGCACTAAAAGAGACACTTGACTTATTAATAAGCGGGAAAGCCAAGGTAGGCAAGATGCCCACTCATCGTTTTGCCTTTAAACAAAGCAAGGAGGCATTCGACCTGGTGGCAACATACGGGGACGGAGTGATGAAAGCCATGATAGATTTTGATTAATACACGCTAAAAAAAATGACTTTTATTCCTAATTAAATGAACTACGCGCAACAATATCAACAAGAAATTCAATCCTTCCTGAAGGTTTGTCATGAATTGTCAAGAAAAAACTTCGTGACGGGATACGGGGGCAACCTGGCCTGGAAACTAGAAGAAGAAGTAATCCTGATTACCCCTACCATGATGCACAAGGGCGATATCCAAGCCGACGACCTCGTGTTCATTAATCCCGGGGGCAACACCTTGGAAGGAAAACGGCACCCCACGGGTGAAAAATCCATGTACTTGAAATTTTTCACTGAACGGCCCGATATAAAATCCGTTTTACACTGTCATGCCCCCAATGTTTGCGCTTTTTCTATCATGGACGGCACCAATTGGCTAATGCGCCCCTTTTTCCCTGAAACGGTAACAGAAGTCGGCCCCGTCCCGGTAGTCCCTTATGCTGAGCCCCTTACTGAACAGCTGGCTGTTAATTTCTCGGGATTTCTGCCAAAGTATAACAGTTTCTTGATGGAAAACCATGGCCTGGTGACCATGAGCCGCGAACACATCGGGTGGACCATGATGAACGTGGATTTGCTGGAGGCCACGGCATACAGTATACTTCAGGCACTTGGCAGCGGACAAAAACTCAAGGAAATTAACAAGCAAGGGGTCGAAAACCTTTGGAATATCATGACCAAAAGAGGTTTGCCTCTTTTTGGCGCCCCCGGGGCAAATAAATCATTAATGGAATTATATTACAATTAGAAATGCTATAGACGTACTAACACCTCTCTGGCAATCATTTTTCTGGTGGATTGCTATAAAAAAAAGCCCTTGTCCGAGTATGCAGGGGCTTTTTCTTTTTCCTGGGATATATGGATAACACCTGTTAGCAAAAAGCTGTTCCCCAGGCCGGGAAATAAATGTCCAATTAATTTAAATTCAGCAGCTTATATATAAAACCGACTCCTGGCAACATCTACATACAAGCTATATTAAACCAAATGATTTTTCTTCCCTAACCAAAAAACAGCCGTTCCGAACCATACCAGGGTACCGATAAACATATAAATTTTCACGTCAAAAAAAACAAGCCAACCCGTTTTATACGCGATAGAGGGGCCGATGGTCAGGATGAGGCCAAAAAAAGACAGGATTTGCAGTATATATTTCATGATATTTCTTTTTTTTAGCTATTGTTAATTATACGTTTTTGCCTTGTAAAACAGGTTTTTGAATCCATTTGCTCAACAACAAGTAAAGCCCGATGGAGGCAACCCACACGGGCACGGGCAAGAAAAACAAATCAACCTGGTAGGCGATATTGAGCACCAGTGCCAAGGTCAATAAAACCCCCCAGGTAATGCCTGCCGCTATGTTAAAAGGGGTGTTCACTTTCTCGGCATAATATTGTTGTAAGCCAAGCTTGGGCAGGAGGTAATAATCTGCCACGATCACGCCACCCATCGGGATGAGGATCAGGCCATAAAGGGCCACGAAATCGAGCAAACGCATGACCAGCGCGGGGAACAAGGCCGCGATAGTGGTCACCAGGCCGGCCAGCAAGGTCACCACCCAACGTTTCCAGTTGGGCGAGGCCACTTGCAGGGCCAACCCGGCCCGGTAAAGGGTTGGGTTGGCGGTAGACCAACCGGCAAT
>CAZKIR010000529.1:1628-2910 GCA_964552835.1 uncultured Bacteroidales bacterium | reverse complement strand
GCACGTGCCCTTCAGCTGGCTAAACTTGATTACCTTAAATCCTCCGATCCCTTGAAATCCCATCCCTTTTTCTGGGCCGGCTACGTGAACGTGGGTAATTATCACCCGATATTCAACAATAAGCCTAAAAAAATCATTATTATAACCTCCTTTATTTTATTTGTTTTGTTAATTTTTGTTGTGTTGAAAACGTGGTTAAAAATAGCACAAAACAACAATCAAAAAAGGCAACATTTTTAAAGAACGTACAAGGAATTATTTACCTTTACCAATAATTCCAGGCAATAGAGAAGATTGAGCAGGTTGAAGCTTATAAATGCTTCAGGATCTCTTTTGCTTTCGATTTGTAATATTCACTTTCACTGCCTAACTCGAGAAATATTTCCCGGGCTGCCCGCGTGTTTTCCGTTTTCAAATAACAGAGTCCCAGGTACCACTTGGTTTGTTGTTCAAAAAGACTATGCCCCCTGTTGAGCAAGTCATTAAAATTGTTAATGGCTGCCTGGTAATCACCTGTTTCCATGCTGGCAATGCCACCGTAAAACAAGGCTGGAAGGTTGTCGTTATCATTTTCCAGCACGTTTTTAAACAGTATTTTTGCCGAGCTATAATCTTCTTTTTCATAACGGGTAATTGCACGATCTAGCATATCTTTACCTAGCTTGTCCGCGGATCTTATCCAGGAGTTGGCTTCATATGCCTGGTAATAAGTGTTGTATATTTCTGCCGAGCCAGGCTTTGATAAATAACTATAAAACCCGATCCCGCCAATAATCAAGAAAGCCAAGCTTGCTGCTGCAAACAAGAACTTGTTCTTGTGCAATTTACGGGTTGGCCTGTTCACTTGGGTAGTTACGGAAGATATTTTATTTAACTTTTCTCTTAGGTCGATAATATCTTCTTCATTTAAAGCTTTTTGAAGATCAGCTTGCAACTTGTATTCTTTGGCAAAGCTCTTGTCTTCCTTGAGCCGTTGCTGGAACCATTCCAGTTGTTCTTTATCAAGCTCGTTATTAATAAAGCTTTCGATTATGCGAATGTCTCTTTTGTTCATTGGTGTAATTTTAAAATTCAATCATCAACATAAAGATCCAGGTATTCAGGATCTTTTTTAATTTGTTCAATTAAGTACTCTTTGCACACGTGCTTTCGTTTCTTCGCGTAGTTTTCACTGGCAAAACCCATTTTTTCAGCTATTTGTTTCAAGGGGGTTTTTTGTAAAAACATACGTAATACCTTTTTACAATCTTCTCCTAACTTTAAAAAATGTTTTTGGAATAAG
>CAZKIR010000529.1:0-1618 GCA_964552835.1 uncultured Bacteroidales bacterium | reverse complement strand
ATATTCCCCATTCTAAAAGTAATTGTTCTAATTCATCATTGTTCTCGATGTAATGGTTGTGCTTTTTTTTATGGCGGTTTAGTTGTTTTAGCCACTGGTGCTTTGACACGGAGAACAAGTATGTATTGAACGAGCACTTGAGTTCTAACCCTTCGTCCTTAATTTTCCTATAAATAATTATTATAGATTCTTGGAAAATATCCTGGGCATCCTCGAGCGAACCACTATTACGAGTAATATACCTTCTTACATCATGAAAACAATACTTGTACATGTATTCCAAAATATTGGAATCATGATGCAACAGGCCTTCTATTATTTGCTTTGTGCTAAAATTTCCCACGTGTTCAAATATTTATACAATTTACCCTTGAAAGGTTACCCATCAAATTAAAAAAAAATAAAAGAAAAATTAAAAACGCTTACCGCCTTGATCATCGCCGCGAGAAATAATCATGTAAAGGAGGTTATTCACTACAAACATTATTGGGATTATACTCGGATACGTCAGCCAATACAAAATGTTTCCCCGGGGTGGGCATGATATTATCATGAACAGGGTAAACAAGGGGATAGTATTCACCTACCTGTTAAACCGTTGGCGGTTCACGGGGGTGAATGTAAGAAGTGTTAAACTAGATGTTTTTTAAAATTTCTTTGACCTTTGCTTTATAGTAAGTGCTTTCCTGGCCAAGTGATATAAATACGCTTTTTGCTTCCTGATTTTGGCCGGTTTTCAAGTAGCAAAGGCCGAGGTACCACTTTGCTTGTTGATATACAAGGCTTTGCCCGCGTTTAATTATATTTTTTAGCAATGTAATGGATTCCTGGTGGCGTCCTGTTTCCATTCCGGCAATGGCCCCGTAAAAACTGGCCATTAAATTGTCCTTATTCGAATGGAGCACTTGTGAGAACAGTTTCCAGGCTTTTTCGTAATTATTGTTCTCATAATTTTCCAAGGCCTGTCCAATCATATCCATGCTACCTTTTTCTGCCGAGCGTACCCATGTATATGTTTCATAAGGTTCATAAAACTGGTTGTATAATTCTGATGGACTGTTACCAGGATTTGATAAATGACTATAAAGCCCAATGCTGCCAATTATTAGCAAGGCCATGCTAGCTGCTATCCAGAAGGCCTTTGTCCACCCGATTTTATACTTGGGGTTTTGTTTTTCAAATGAACCTGAATAGATATTATCCAGTTTTTGGCGTACGCGGATAACGTCTTCTTCTTGTAAAGCCTCTTGAACTTCAAGTTGAAGCCTGCATTGTTCCATGAATTGTTTGTTTTCCCGCAACTGTTCTTGGAACCATTGCAATTGCTCCCCGTCAAGTTCGTTATCAATAAATTTCTCTATGATTTCGTAATATTTGCTATTCATTTTCTTTATTTTGAATATTAAAAAAGCTATTTAGAGCCACTTTAAAAAAATATAATGTTTTTTTAAGAGACATTATTTATATAATTTTTTATAAGCAGGATCATTATAAATTAATTCCATCAAAGCTTTTTTACAGTTAAATTTTCTTTTTTTTGCAGCCCCTTCATTAGATATGCCCAATTCCCCGGCTATTTTTTTAAAAGATTTTTTCTTTAAAAACATCATTAATAGCT
>CAZKIR010000528.1:0-2915 GCA_964552835.1 uncultured Bacteroidales bacterium | reverse complement strand
ACCATCTCCAATGGTGGCATATTTCATTTCGTATATGTCGGGGTTGATATCTCGTTGGTATTCGCTGTAAAGAAGATCATCGTAATAGGATATATCTGATTTATAAGATAATGAGAAAATATACCCGAGTTTAGGATTTTTATTATTTTTATCTTTCAGGGATATCTGGTTTCCTAGAGAAATACCAGCACTTATATCCATGTAACTAGTTGTTGGTTTAGCTGCTAGTTGAGGGTTAAAACTCCTGATAAAGTCACCTACTTCTTCCTGTGAATAATTACTGATGGGGTTCGGGATATTCGATTGTTCGGCTAAATGGGGCAATGCCCGGGCACCATTATCAAAACCTAGAAAATCAGTATTTCCCCCTTTATATGATAGGAAATTTGGGTTAAAGTGCATGCCAGGGTTATACGAAGTGCTGACCGAGGCACTCACTATTTTTTCTTCTGGAAAGTCCTTGATTTCAACATTTAACAAGCCTCCCGTGAAATCTGCCGGCAAGTCTGCCGTGAAATTCTTTTTAACGATAATATTGTCGATTAGATTGGTGGGAAAGATATCCATTTGTAAAGTATTGCGGTCAGGGTCTAATCCTGGTATCTCGATTTGGTTTAGGGTAGTTTTGGTATACCTGTCTCCCAATCCCCTTATAAACACGTATTTTCCACCTTCCACGGACACGCCTGTTACCCGTTTAGCGGCTTCAACTGCCGTGGCATCGCCAATTAGTTGCATTTTGGCAGAAGATATCCCGTCCATGATGGTAGGGGATTTTCTTTTTATAGTTTGCAACGCGGCTTCCGTGGTCCTGACCCGTTTTGCTGTTACCACTACTTCGTCCAGCTCAAGGGTACTTTCTTTTAACCTTAAATTGTCTAATATGGCCACGTCCTTTGCTTTTACCTTAATATCTTCTATTAGCATAGTTTGATAGGAGATATATGATATCCTAAGGTCATGTTCGCCTTCTGGTAGTTCAATTGAAAATTTTCCGTCCAAATCCGTGATGGTACCGGTAGTTGTCCCCTTTACCAGTACAGTTACCCCCACGAGTGTTTCTCCCGTTTCATCATCGTACACCGTGCCCCTGATAATCCCTTTTTGTGCATTAGCGAATATGGTTATCATGGTAAATAGAAAAATGAATAAGTGCCTCATTGCTTTAACTATATTTTACTAATTAAATTAAATAAAGAAACAGACTTGCAAAAGTCAATTGCAAGCCTGTTTTTTATCGTTCTAAAAATTGTTCATTCCATTAAAATGCACCGGCTGCACTTGCCCAAGTCCATCCAAAAACAGATGCATCAGCTTGTGGTGAACCACCAGCTTTTACTCCAGTAGGAACATCGCCATTAACATAATTTGCCAGGCTGTCGGCGGGAACATCAAGGGTAATCCCTTCAAATGTTACACCAGCAGCAGTTACCCTGTTAATAACTTGGCCTTCTAGTACTTTCGTGAAGTGAATGTTTTTCAGGTCAACGATTGAATTGTCATCCACGTTGATTAGGTCTTTTACCTTTCTTTCCGGATTTGGGTTTCCGTCATCATCTACCTCGTCGGTTGAACAGATTATGGTACCGTTCATGATAGTATGACCAGCTTCCATGGTGCCTTCCGGGCCGTCTAATTCGAATGCATGCCCCGTCGCTGTTATCACGAGAAAGTTTTCTAATTTTCCATTCCATGATTGGTCAGTATCAATACCATCATTCCCAACGTTCCATACCAACACGTTTTTCACGTTTACCGTGCCACCAAACCATTCTACGCCGTCATCCTGGTTGGCTACGATCTCGATGTTCTCGATAGTGGTTCCTGAACCAACACCTCCCAGGGAGAGGCCATTAATTTCATTTCCTGAACCAATGTTCGTGCCACCATGACGGATCGAGATGTATTTCAATACACCTGAGTTGTCGTCTGATTTGTTGCCGCCATACAATCCGTTTTGATCAGAAGTTGGGATACCTTCAATTTGAATTTCCGTAACATCTTCATCTGAATCGTTTGAAGCGGAGATCGGGGCTTTTCCTAATACGATTAAACCGCCCCAAAGTCCATTTTGTACTGGATCGAGGTTTGGGCTGGCAAAATTACCGGCTTTTACATCTTCAGGGGTAATTTCATCCCCCACGGTTGTGAAAATAATTGGGGCTTCGTCGGTACCTTCAGCCATCAGTGTTGCACCTCGGGCAACAAGCAAAGCAGTTGCATTCGCACCTGTTCCAAGCTCTCCTTTAATAATTGTCCCAGCTTCAATAGTCAGGGTTACGCCATCAACAACGGTAATACGCCCGGCCAACTGATAAATACTGTCCTTGCTCCACGTAACGTCTTTTGTAATGTTTTCGGTTACTTTCACGATAATACCACCTTGTGGAATGGGATCGTCATTACCATTGTCTTTACCATTCTCATCATCACAAGCCGTAAAGGCTAACATCAAAGCGGCTAAAAGAGCTGCTGTAATTCTTAAATAATTCTTTTTCATTTTTTAATTGTTTTAAGGTTAATAGATTAACTGATTTTTGGTTTTCATCTACAAAAGAATAACATGTATGGAACATAGGCGTTACTTTAGGATTAATGTTATTTTAAATTTTCCTGTAATCAGCGCCTTAAAACAAAACAAATGTTAAGGATGGGTTAAAATTGGTTTAAAATACCAGGCAAGGGGCCTTTTGTTTTTTCATGATGATATTTTAAAACAGGTATAAATTAATAAATTATACCGCTTTAGGCCTTGTTAACGTTAAATTAATATCGCGGGTAGTTGCAAAAGACATGAGAAACCGCGGCCGATGCATTTCTTTACAGAAATGCTAAATGGTTGATGCGGCTTTTAAGGTATATCATGCAATAGGGGTTGGGAGAAATAGTAGAGCCTGGTATAAAAAGCATCTTTA
>CAZKIR010000527.1:0-2923 GCA_964552835.1 uncultured Bacteroidales bacterium | reverse complement strand
TTCCGTGTTGGGCGATACAGAGGCTTTTATCCAGGGCGCCCTGGATACCGATGGGGATGGGCGTCCCGATCCGGTGAGGCACCAAAGCAGTATAGACTTATCAAAAGATGACATTTCTTCTTTCCAGGATACCCGGCAAATCGTGACGCGGGTTACCGTGCGCACTTCCGATTTTAAAGATTCTACCAACGTGCGGTTTTATCCCGACCACCGGGTAAAAACCGAGATTGGCCTCGTGGTAAAACTTAAGGTTGATTCGGATGAACTGTAAGGCCATCAAATACATAAAAGGTATTTTCTTTCTTGTTTTTTTAACAGGCCTGGTCTTTTTTTCTCACGGAGCCTTGGCGCAGGATCATAGCTTGTTTTACATGCACGAGGTGCCGGCTTCCGTGTCCCTGAACCCGGCCGTGCAATACAGGTGCAGGTATTATATCCAGTTGCCGGTATTGTCGTCTTTTAAATTGGCATTAAACCACACGGGGTTTGGTTATAATAACCTTTTCACGTCCCAGGCCGATACCTTTGTACCGGATTTAGACGGCATATACAAGAAACTGAAAAAAAACAATTTCTTGCGGTTTGATATGCATTTCAATATCCTGGGCGTGGGCTTCCGGATCAAGAAAATGCCCTTTCATTTCCAAATCAATAACAACACGGCTTTTTACCTGCAATACCCCCGTGGCCTCTTGGGCCTGAAAGACGGGAACTGGGACCAGGACAAGGATGCCCCGGTGGAAACCATTGATTTAAGCGGGATAGGCCTACATGCCGTGAACTATACCAACATTGCCCTGGGTGCTTCAAGGAAAATTACGGAAAAACTGGTGTTAGGGGCCAGGATAAAATACATCCTGGGCGCTGCCAACCTACATTTTGCACGTTCTGATTTTAAGCTCAACACCACCATGGACCCCCTGGCCTTGGGCTTTGAAATAGATTACCGGGTCAACAGTTCATTCCCTGTCCAGTTAAGTTATGATGAAAATGGCCTGGTCAGTTCGGCCCAAACCGATTTTTCCGATCCCCTACATGCTTTTTTGCTCAATAAAAACCGGGGTTTTGGCCTCGATCTAGGGGCAATTTACGAGTATACCGACAGGATGGTTTTTTCCGCGAGCTTATTGGATTTGGGTTTTATTCGTTGGCGTTCCAACGTGAACAATTTCCAGGCCAGTGGCGAGTATTCTTATACTGGTATCGACCTTCGCCCCGTGGCCGAGGGACAAGCCCAGGCAAGTACCCTTGATTCCCTTGTCCGTTCCGTGCAAGAAGCGTTTGAATGGGAAGGGGGCCAAAATAAATATTTCACGGGTTTGTCAACCAAGTTATTCCTGGGCGGCACCTACCGGCTCATCAATAATCTGCAGGTTGGCGCGTTAACGCGGTTCCACGTGTATGGTAAAACTGTTCAACCTTCTTTTTCCCTCTTAACAAAATATACGCCAATCCGGTGGTTTACCATAACTTTAAACCAATCCTACGCGAATTACACCTTTAATAACACGGGCCTGGGACTGAGTTTTGGGCACAAGGGCGCGCAATTTTTCCTGGTTACCGATAACATCCCCTTTCGCTGGGTATCGGGCGGGGGGGCTTTTTGGCCTTATAGTGCCCGGAAACTGGATTTGCGTTTTGGGTTAAATATCATTTTTGGTTGCAAGAAGAAAGAAGGAAATTCCTCCGGCCCCAAAGCTACATCCGGCTGCGGGTGCTACTGGTTAAAGCAACACCTTAAAAAACAAGAACGCTTGCAGGATAAATTAAACAGGTAGTTATTGGACATTCCATATATTTGATGCCTGCCATTTGGTTTTTTTTTATCCTTATTTCCTCCCGGGGCAAGCAAACCATGTTCAACATGAAACGAAACCCGATCTTTTGGGTTGCTTGGATATATTTCCTTGTTAGCATGCATAAAATGGCCGAACTGCAAATTTGCAACTTTCGTGAGAATTGATTAATTTTGTTGTCTATTTAGATAATATGCCGACAATTAAAATTATTGATTCAATTAAGATTGATATTTATTCGAGAGAGCACCCACCTCCACATTTTCACGCAATCTATACTGAGCACGAGGAGTTAATAAAGATTGAGTCTTTAAATACATATATCGGCAAGATTCCGATAGCTCAACGAAAAAAAGTAACTGACTGGGCAATGGACAATAAAGATTATCTAATGGGTATTTTTAAACAATTAAATCCAAAATTATGAGAAAAAGACTTAAATTACCCAGGATTATAAAAATTGAAAAAATAGATGGATTTCAAATCCAATGTATGTTCAATAATGGAGAGAGTAGATTATTAGACTTTAAAAAAATATTCAGCAATTGGAATGTTTCCGAGAATGATATTGAACACAAACTTATTGATTTAGAAGAATTTAAAAAAGTTGAATTAAGAAACTTTACCCTGTCATGGCCAAACATCAGATTAGAAATTAAAAATGAAAATGGTCAAATTGAAAAACATCCTTATGAGATAGGACCAGATGTATTATTTCAATTGAGTGAGATTGTTGATTTTGAAGAAACAAAATTCGGATACTTAATTAAATCAGCAAGATTAAAAGCAGGGTTAACACAAGAACAACTTGCGATGAGAAGTGGAACAACTCGATTTTATATTTCCCGGATTGAAAATAACAAGACTGATATTGAGATGTCGACTTTTCGGAAAATAATTGAGGCTGGATTAGGAAAACATTTAAGACTGACAATCGAATAACTTACGCATGTTAATCGAGTAGACAGCCGATAGGCAAATAGCCTATCGAATAACCTCTCACCTGTCTGATTGCCAGGCATAAAGCAAAATTAATTCCGGTAGTCAAGCCCTATGCAAATTCTGGTAACCTGGAACAGGCCCTGTCAAAGCGCGTAGCTCCTGACAGCGTTAAATAAAAACATACA
>CAZKIR010000526.1:0-2931 GCA_964552835.1 uncultured Bacteroidales bacterium | reverse complement strand
CTTAATTTGTTTTTCTCCATGAACTCAGTGTTTTTTTTCTACAGGGCGGCATGAAGTTTTACACGGGGAAACACGGAAAATGGTTAATTATTTAAATGGGTATCTAATCACCTCCCGTCAAATTTAATTTTGACTTATGAGAATAGTGGTACGTAAAATGGACTCTTATTAACACTAAATACAGGAAACACCCTCATGAACGAATTAAAAGACAAGCTACAAGAAAAAATCAACCTGAAAACAAAACCCCTTGGCTCCCTGGGCAAGCTGGAAGAAATAGCCCTTAAAATCGGCATGGTACAAGAAAGCCTGGCCCCGTCAATAAACAAGCCCACCATGCTGGTATTCGCGGCCGATCATGGTTTGGCCGTGGAAGGCGTGAGCCCTTTCCCGAAAGAAGTAACCTACCAGATGGTCATGAATTTCATCGCCGGGGGTGCCGCCATCAACGTGTTCTGCAAGCACAACGGCATGGAGCTGAAAGTAATCGACGCCGGGGTTGACCACGATTTTCCACCCGATCTGGACCTGGTACATGCCAAGATTGCCCACGGCACGGCTAACATGATGCAATCCCCGGCCATGGACCTGCCCACCTGCCAGGCAGCCATGAAAAAAGGCCGGGAAATCATCCGCGAAGAACACGCCAGTGGCTGCAACACGGTGGGTTTTGGCGAGATGGGCATTGGCAACACCTCGGCTGCCTCGCTCTTGATGCACAAGTACACGGGCCTGTCGGTGGAAGCGTGCACCGGCGTGGGCACCGGACATGATGACAAGGGCTTGCAAAAGAAAATTGCCATCCTTGAAACCGTTTCCAACAAGCATGACGCCAACACCGAAATGGAAACCCTAGCGACTTTTGGCGGACTGGAAATAGCCATGATGACGGGCGCCATGTTGGAAGCCAAGGAGAAAAACATGCTCATGCTGGTTGACGGATTTATCTCGACCGCGGCCATGCTAGCTGCCCACGAGATGGACAATACCATCTTGCAAAACACGATTTTTTGCCATAGCTCTAGCGAGAAAGGGCATGAAAAAATGTTAGGATACCTGGGGGCCAGCCCCTTGCTAAACCTAAACATGCGCCTGGGCGAAGGTTCAGGGGCAGCCGTGGCCTTGCCCATTGTCCAATCGGCCGTGGCTTTCCTGAACGAGATGGCCAGTTTTGAAGATGCCGGGGTAACAAATAAAGGATAGATGATAAAAAAAGAAATGAAAATATTTTTCACGGGCCTGATGTTTTATACCCGCCTGCCCGTGCCTAAATCCACTGGGTTCTCGGAAAAAAACCTGAACCAGGCCACGCGGTATTTTCCCCTTATCGGGATACTGGTAGGGGCAACGGGTGCCGGGCTTTTCTGGTTAAGCTATCAAATATTGCCCCTGCATTTGGCCGTGCTGGCCAGCATGGTGGGGACTATCCTGATGACCGGGGCTTTCCACGAGGACGGCTTTTGCGATTTTTGCGATGGCTTTGGCGGGGGATACGGCAAAGAACACATCTTGTCCATCATGAAAGACAGCCGGGTAGGAACTTATGGTACCACGGGCTTACTTTTTATCCTGCTTGCCAAGTTTTTTTCCCTCTCGGCCATCCCACCCGGTCAAATACCTGCCGTCCTGGTATCGGCCCACGCTATAAGCAGGCTTAGCCCGGTGTTCCTTTTATACACCTCCCGTTACGTGAGGGCCCAGGATACCAGCAAATCAAAGCCCGTGGGCCAAAAATCATCCCCCTTGGGCCTGTTCGTGGCCATGGTGTTTGGCCTTGCCCCACTATGTTTTTTATTTCCATTAATATACATCTCCTTCGTGCTCGCGACCGAAATTCTTCTGATATTCATTTTCAGGCGATATGTGCATAAAATCATTGGCGGGTACACCGGCGACATACTGGGGGCATTGCAGCAATTGGCAGAGCTTTTCTTTTTATTGGTATTGCTCGTGCTTTTATATCATTTATCATGACCTTGTACCTGATACGGCATACTATCCCGGATATCCCAGGGGGCATTTGTTACGGCCAGTCCTACCTGGATATTTTGCCCTCTTTCGAAGAAGATAAAGAACAAATACGGGAAGCCTTATCCGCTGCCCCGTGCGATGCCATCTTTACCAGCCCCTTGGCCCGGTGCCATAAGCTCGCGCATGCCCTTCAAAGGCCTGGCCTGAAGGCAACAAGCGATGCCCGCCTGATGGAAATGCACTTCGGGGAGTGGGAAGGAAAAGCCTGGGACGAGATCGGGAATACCCGTGAGGCAAAACGATGGTTTGAAGATTATATAAACCGAAAATGCCCCGGCGGGGAGTCTTTCGCTGACTTGATCCGGCGCGTGGAAAGCTTCACGGGGGATATACAGGCCCGTTACCAGGACAAAGACATTTGGGTTGTATGCCACGGGGGCACCATCCGGGCCATGCACGCTATCCTCGAAGGCATCCCGCCAAGGGACACCTTTTATCTTGACATCCCCTATGGAAAAATTATTAAAATGATAGCTCGGCGAAAATAACCGGCTCCTGGCCACCCGGGACGTTTACAAGGCTTGCGCTATAAACATGGCCTTGACCATGGTATGGGCGGGGACAGTGGTATGTATTTGCTTCATTTTTTACCCCACTCCCCCGCTTTGTGCAATAAAGTTTACCCCCGGCTATACTACTGTTTTTGATTATTTTTTTGTATTTTTACTTAACGAAATCGATGAAGGGCAAGGCAGGGGATGGAAAAATATGTGTAAATTCGATATACTTGTTGAATCAGGTAACTCCCTGGGAGTACTTTCAAATAATGCTTATAAATGCACTTGTTAAACTGGCAAACATAGAAAACCGGCAGGTTATAATTACTACGCGTAGCCCTGAAATTGCTTTAATTCCTTATATCCGCGACTAAAAATGAATAAAAACTGGGAAGCCTTGTAA
>CAZKIR010000525.1:0-2939 GCA_964552835.1 uncultured Bacteroidales bacterium | reverse complement strand
TGGGGTGGATTTTGGGGGCGGAGGCCTTGGGGATGTTTCCCAAAGCCCGAGATGACTTGCTTTGGAACGCTGCCTTGCACAAATCAATGGCACCCGGAATATCATAGTAAGCACCAACTCTCCCAATGAGACGCATAGCCAAGCCTTTACGCTTATTGTTGAAATGATCCCTTGCGATATCTATTTGAAATACATTCATGGAAAAATTTAACAATTTCATTGCCATTATATAACGCTGATTTTACTGAAAGTCTGTTGATTTTTCAATGAGCTCATGAGTTAAAAGCATACGTTCCGCGTCTGAATGTTCCGGAGCGCAATGAAGTGCGCTGAAGTAAAGGGATTTAAATACACTATTTTCAAGAAGCTGCTTATAAGGTCCTTTAGAAACGATCAGCTTATTCTCCAGGTCAATAACCGTATCGAGCAGTTCTGGCGTAGCACGGTATTGTATGAAGTAGTTTGATAAATCGGAAGCCCTATTCCACAACTCCCGGTTTGTCCCCTTCGTACCACTCAAGAAGAGCTGGTAGATTTCTTTGCACAAAACTGAAAGCATCAAATCCCTCCACTGGATGGTTTTTGGCTCTTCCGGAATTCGTACTCGAGCCCACGGTGTAGAAATGTCTGGCACCTTGGCACCTGCATGGGGCAGCCGAGGGAGCCTTTCAGAAGATCTCCCTCGGCGTGGAGAGCGCACGAAGCAAATCGGTTACCTCATAGGAGAAGCCCCATGTCCACAAGTTTTTTGTACCACGGATTCGGCGTTAAGGTCCCCCAACGAATCATCTTTCCATAATTATCAAAGTCAAACTCATAATGAACACAATATCAACAATAGCGGGCGTTGCAGGGCTTTTTCGATCTTAACCCAAGTTTCTGGGACAAGCTCAAAAGTTATGGTAATATTGTGCCCTTTTCATGACGCTCAGTTTTGTAACAAGCTGAAATCACTAGGTTCATTTTTCTCCGGCATGAATGTAGTGCCCCCCACGATGTATTTTGTGCTTGCAATTGGTTCTGAATGTGGTATAATATCACCATTATGTACATCAGAGCCAAAGAAAAATATAACAAAAGGTCACGCAAAGCACATTATACGCATAAATTATGCGAGTCGGTCCGCACCGAGAAGGGGCCAAGGCAAAATACCATACTCCACCTGGGCACCCTGGACCTGGAACAAAAGCACTGGAAAGCCTTGGCAGACCGTATAGAAGAACTGCTTACAGGACAACAACGCATTTCCCCGCTGGGCGATAACATCGAAGCCCTTGCCCAGCATTATGCCAAGAGGATTATCCACAAGAGAATGGCGGAGGAACACGAGTATACGGGTTCTGAGCCCGATTTTCAGAGTGTTGACGTGAACTCCCTTGCCTCTTCTGAAGGCAAATCCATTGGCCCTGAGCATGTAGGCCTTGAGGCCATGAAGCATCTCGGGTTTTTCAGGATTTTCGAGCAACTTGAATTCAGTAAAAAGCATGTGGACCTGGCCTCGCTACTGGTTGTCGGTCGGTTGCTTCAGCCTTCCAGCGAGAGGAAACTAAAAATATTTGCAAAAGAAGAAAGCGGTTTAGATGAACTTTTAAATACGGACTTCTCTGTAATTGCAAATAACAATGCATTATATGAGACATCGGATCTTCTATTCTCACACAAGGATGTTATTGAACAACATCTCAGAGAAGATAGCAAGTATCTTTTCGGTCTAGGGGAATCCATCATTCTATATGACCTAACGAATACCCATTTTGAAGGATCTACTGCGTACTACGAAAAAGCAAAGCATGGAAGATCCAAACAGAAACGGAACGATTGCCCGTTAGTAACATTGGGAATTGTTCTTGACGAAGATGGTTTTTTGAAAACAAGTCAAATCTTCGAAGGAAATATTAGTGAGCCAAACACGCTTATGGAAATGGTTAAAAATATACATAATCATTCTATAAGCCAAAAGCTGCCGTTTGAAAAACCAACAGTCGTAATTGATGCTGGCATTGCAACTCAAAAAAACTTGGACAACCTAAAGTCCGAAGGATTTTCGTATATTGTTGTATCTCGCTCAAAACCCAAAGACATACCAGAGCCGGAATTTATCGAAATCAAGAAGGGTGTCAAGGTTCATAGTTTTACTCAAGATGATGAGTTCTTTGTACATTGTGTTAGTGATGGAAAAACCAAAAAAGAAGAGGCCATGATAACCAAAGCCAAAGCAAATATGGAAAATCGTTAGAGTATTTGCTAGATGGCTTAAACATCAAAGGGCGACTTAAAAAGCACGATAAAGTGCTTGAACGTATTGGAAGACTTAGAAACAAGTACAGACGTGTTTCTCAGGCTTATGATATCCATGTAAAAGACAATGCCAAAAATGCTGTCAATATCACTTGGTCTTTCGATGAAAATAAATTAGGTAAACCATACAATGGCAGTTATTTTCTTCGAACAAACCGTAATGATTTGAGTGAAACCAAGCTTTAGTCAATTTATACTATGCTTACCATTGTAGAAGATGCATTTCGATGTTTGAAAGATGAGCTTGGTTTACGCCCCAATTTTCATCAAAAAAGCCATCGAATTGAAGGGCATATTTTTATTACCGTCTTAGCCTATCATTTACTGCATTATATACGTTATAAATTAAACTCTGTGGGCCTTTTTCATCGCTGGAGCACCATCAAGTCCTGGTTGACCACGCACCGCATACTGACAACGAGCCTCCCAAAACAAGGGGGTGGGGTCGTTCACATACGTCACTGCACCACGCCTACGCTCAAGCAGCAAGAAATATACTCTGCTTTAGGAATAGCCAATGTACCCTTGAGGAAAAGGAAAATGACAACGTAACAAAAGTAGTGCCCCCAACAAGAAACCTAAATCGGCTAACTATTTAATATGACACAGAATCATGTCTCGAGCCCCAGAAACTTGGGTTA
>CAZKIR010000524.1:0-2948 GCA_964552835.1 uncultured Bacteroidales bacterium | reverse complement strand
AGACTATTATATAAGCCAGCCTAAAAATGCAGCTTGAACAAATCCATGAAATAATCAATCGCAAATCATTGCCGGGAATGGGCGATAACAACCAGCTTATCGAAACCCATATTTCCTGGCTAATCCTGTCCGATAAATTTGTTTACAAGATAAAGCGGCCAGTGAAGTTTAGTTTCCTGGATTATTCTGATATTGAAAAACGAGCTTTTTATTGCCAGCGGGAAATTTTTTTAAACCGGCGGCTGGCCCCGCGTATTTATCTTGATGTGATACCTGTTTTCCCTGAAAATGTTGGCCATGATAAAGGGCAAGGGGATAAACCTATCGATTATGCCGTGAAAATGAAAAAGATGGACCCGGACAAGCAAATGGACAAGTTGCTGGCCCAGGCTAAGGTTAAAAAACAGGATATACAGAAAATAGCAAGGGTGTTGGCACGGTTTCATAAAAAAGCGGATGTTATAAAAAATGTTTTTGATGTAAGGAAGTTTAAAAATGATTTTAATGACATTTTGAGTATTGAAGGTTTTTCCCGTGAAAAAATGGGAGAGGAGTGGGGCAATAAAATCCAGGTGTCAATCCCGTTAGCCTCTGCTTACATGGATATGAACCGGCCTTTCCTGAACGAGCGGGTCATCACCTCGTGTATCCGTGATGGCCATGGTGACTTGAACGGGAGTAATATTTTTTTGTATGATGAGCCCATTATTTATGACTGCATTGAGTTTAATGATGCCTTTCGCCGGGTTGACGTGCTGAATGATTTGGCCTTTTTGGCCATTGACCTGGAAGGGTATGGCGAGGGCGGGCTTGCCCAATTTTTATACGGGGAATACATGAAAGCATATGGTGCGCCCATGGATGAAGCAACCAGGCGTTTGTTTAATTTTTACAAGGCATACCGTGCCAACGTGCGGGCCAAAGTTACCTTGTTGCATGCTCGGCAAGACCCGGAGAATGCAACAAAATTGCTGGAAAGCGCCAAAACATACCTGGGTTTAATGGAAAAATACTTGATTGGTTTAGCCAATAAATAATGATTAGATCTTTTCAAGTGTTGTATTTTTATAATCCAGGACCTACAAACAGAACGGGGAGGGGTGCCCGTTATTTGGCCACCATCAATTATTCATCCATCGTGTTTACCCCGTGAATGTATGAAAAAGCGAGCCTTCCTTCAATATGCCTGGCCTCGTCCTTGGGCTGTTTATATACCCAAACCGCGTTTTCTGTTCTCTTACCGTCTACTTCCAAGTGGTAATAGTTGGCCGTTCCTTTCCACGGGCATACTGTTTGGTGATCGCTTTCTTCCAGAAAATCTCAATTCACGTCTTCCGGTTTAAAGTAATGTTTCCGGTCCACGATTACCGTGTCATCGCCTTGTGCCAAAACTTGGCCTTTATAAACCGCTTTTACCATGACTGTTATTATTTTTATTTAGACTAATTATAAATATATAACATTAGTTATGAATGTTTTGTTTACTGCCCTTTCATAATTTTAAGCAAGGTTTCCCGTTTCTCCTGGAAAGTTGGTGCAATTTTTGCATTTTTTCAATAAGCCCTTAACACCAAGAACCATGAAACGTGTAGCCCTTATCGCGGTGATTATTATATCCTTTGGCACAAAGGCTTACCCGTTTTTTTGGATTTTTGCCCCCCGTTATGATTCCATACAGCTCGTTTACGATAAAAAAGAAACCCGCCTTCCTGGTGAATCGTTCGGGATAGGGGTAAAAGCCTGGAAAAAAAATGGCAAGGAAAGGCATACTTTCGGGTACCTGGGTGGATTTTTATCATGGGCACATTTTACCGTGGAAGTTACTGGTGGTAGCCACTTTAGTGGAAAGGTAACATTGAACGGGAAATTGTACCAATCGAAAGGAAAGTATATCATGATAAAAGTATGGCCAAGGCACCAGTCCAAGATGGTGGAAGAACTGCTGTTGCCCTTGCATTATGAAGAGAAAGTCGAATTTCTGACCGATCCCGATAAGGTAAAAGCCCCGGGCTTTTCATTTGATTTTTCCCTGCGGGCCACCTTTAATAATGGTGAAGAACGCGTGTACCATTCTACCTGGTTGCGAAACGAGTTCAAGGATTATCAACTGGAAGCATACGGTGGGGGCATCAAACGTTCTACCTTCATGATAGAACCTGATTTCCGGAATATTACAGGCCATACAGTCGGTATTCACGTGCAATCGAAAAGAAATCCCATGGTGGCAGAACATTTTAAAATGCAACTGGATTACAAGGCAAGGTACCGGAAAGGATTTTATGGCATGGATGGCTGGGATGGATATGATGGGGCCGATGGATCCCATGGTGGCAAGGGCCAAAACGGGGGGCATGGTTATGATGGTAGCCACGGGGGGCATGGTAGTTGGGGTCCGGACGTGGATGTGTGGGCAGACCGTTATTTTGATTCAAGTTTACAAACGAGTTTACTTTACGTGATAGTAGAGCGGTATGGTTCAGAAAAACCCTACTATTATTTGGTTAACCCGGATGGGGGAAAGCTTGTTGTCCGTTCATACGGGGGTGATGGTGGCCGGGGCGGCGACGGGGGCGATGGTGGTGACGGGGGCGATGGCCGTGACGGGACCAGGCACGAGAGAAAAGAATGGCTTACCGATAGTACCTACAAAATAGTAAAATGGCAAGATCCAGGCCAAGCCGGAGGGAATGGTGGGGATGGTGGCTATGGAGGCCATGGCGGTGATGGGGGGCCAGGTGGCGATATCCGCGTGTTCCTTACCAAGGACGCCCTTACTTGCATGCAAGTGTTCGATATGGCTTCTTATGGCGGTAGTGGCGGCTGGGGCGGTAGCGCTGGTTCCGGGGGTAGCGGGGGTAACGGGGGCGATGGCGATCCCGATGGCAGCGACGGTTCCAGAGGAAACCGCGGGAACTCCGGCTGGTGGGGCAGCGATGGCCCCGGCGGTA
>CAZKIR010000523.1:0-2953 GCA_964552835.1 uncultured Bacteroidales bacterium | reverse complement strand
ACGAGTTCAAAGGCTTCAACAATGATATACCACTCGAATGCCCGACTTCAAAACTGTCCAGTGATAATGGCAAAATTAAAGTCCCGACCGGACCGGGTACGGGTGTAAGAATCGACCCCGAATTTATTGATAAACATGAGATTGTAAAATCATAAACTACCAGCAAAATGAAAAATTTAATCAAAATTTTATTTCTTTTTATTGTTTTATCAACGAGTTGTAAAACTTCTCATGATAATATCGTGATCAATGTTCATGATGAGGTAATTGCACCAGTGGACGACCGTATTTTTGGTCAGTTTCTGGAAAAGCCAAGCTGGCACGGGGAATGGGGACCAGAAGCAGCCCTGATTCCCGGCACCCATCAATTGCAGGATGGAGTAACCAAAATCATGGAGACAATGAACATCCCTGTTATTCGATTTCCGGGTGGGACGGATGTGAATTTGCAGGACTGGACAACCATGATCGACAATGTGCCCGGCAGGGAAGGTGGCAGGCCTATTTTTATAGGCCACGCGGGTGATACCGTGACTAATAATTTTGGCTATGATGAAGCCTGCCAATTGACCGAAAAACTCGGTGCTGAAATGATGCTGGTAATAAATTTCGGGGATGCATATTTTGGCACGAAATCAATTAAAGAGGCTGCCATGCACGAGGCCGGCCTTCTGGCTTATTGCAATGCTAAGGTGGGGGTAACATTACCGGAAGGTATGCCCGACTGGCCTTCAGTTAGGGCTAAAAACGGTCATCCCGAACCCTACAACGTGAAGTACATTCAGATTGCCAATGAACCCTGGGTGATGGATAATCAACTGAAAAGATTTGGTGAAATCGATCCTGATCTGAAAAAGCAATATTTCAAATCCCTGGAAGCATTTATAAAAGCTTTCAAAGAAATAGATCCTGACATTCAAATTATTGCCGATGGGAATTCGGAAGATATTACCCTGCCTCTCAAGGGTATGTTCGGTGATCAAATCGATTACCTGGCCTATCATATATACAAACCATGGGGCATTAACAATATCCTCAGGGGAGAAGAAGAACTGCCAAGAGATTCGCTAACAGAAGAAGAAATCTGGAAAGCCTGGGTGGCCGTACCTGAATTTAACAACGAAGGAATGTCGGTAATCGACAATGGTGTTTACAATATGATGAAAGATGCCGGGTACCCTGTAGCTGTTACAGAATGGAACTGGAATGGCTGGTGGGGTATGAACTCGGTAAACCAGGATCAACTCGGTTCTCATTTTACCAAAGGAATAGGAGCCGCCGGTTTTATTCACGCGTTAACACGTGGTGGAGATAAAATTGCCATCGCGAACCAGTCCATGCTGTTAGGTAAATCATGGGGAATAACAGGGATCAGGGTTTCGCCGACCATGGAATTTGAACCACATCCTTATCCAACCGGACAGGTAACCGGGTTTTATTCAAGATATCACGGTAATGAGCTGATGAAGGTTTCTGCTGAAAACATTCCCGTATACACCCAACCCTACAAGATGAGCGGGATCTCACCCGTTGATACCATTGCCTATCTTGATGTACTGGCTACGAGAAATTCAGATAAAATATACTTGCACGTGATCAACAGGCATTTTTCGGATGATATGGAAGCAACCGTTAATTTTTCTGTTTTGGGCAAGAAGGGTGCTGAAGCAATCCACCATGTTTTCACGGGAAACCTGAAAAATGAACCCTGCGGGGAGAAGCCAAAAGTCGTGGGTTGTTTTAAAGACATGAAAGTAAAAGTCAAGGCAGGTAAAACAAAAATCAGTTTCCCGGCTCGTTCAGTATCTATCGTGGAGTTTAAAATAAGGCATTAGATATGTCATTTTAAAGTCTGCAGAATTGATCCTGCTCCTAAACCTTGAAGAAGAAAAGCTAGCTTTTAATTCGAATCCTTCAATTATTAAATGCCGGCCTGTCAGTAAATACTTATTCTTTAAAAAATGCCCGTATCTTGCTCTGGGCATAGTAAATATAAATATTTACACAGGAGGCATTTACTCTTTGTTTCCTGTTTTGCTGGCCACGATATAAGCTTGGATATCACCAAACATGTATTCTTCTTCATCTGTTGAGCTATAAACCCCTTGAATTGGTATATTGGCGTTCAGAAACATTTTTTTTAGGTGGGCCAAGGTAAACAAGTAATGCCTGGCGGTTTTCGTTTCCCTTTTTTCATTCTTCATGAATGTCATCCTGTTTTCAACATATCCCTCGTTAAACACGAAATCATTTTCCATTAACAAGTACACCTGCCCGGCCTGGTGCCACTCGTGTTCCTGGAAATTCGGGATATGGCTCTCGGCCAGGGTGACGGTATTAAGAATAAAGGTACCACCGGGCAAGAGTGAAGCAGAAACCTTGTCAAGGAAAGTTGCGGTGCCTTCCTCGTCAAAATAACTAAAACTATTGCCCAGGCAATAAACCAGGGAATATTGGCCAGGCAGGTCAAGATCCAGAAAATCACCATGAAAACATTGGATACCAAGTTTTTCATTTGCAACCTTTCCTTGAACCTGGTCAAGAAACGGGCCGGCCTGATCCACCCCGGTTACCTGCATACCTTGCCGTGCTAAGGGTATAGCATGCCTTCCATACCCGCAAAATACATCCAGTATGGCATCCCCCTCATCCAATTTACCAAATTCATGTAAAAATTCTAGCTCTTTCCTGGTCAATTCCGGTGAAATAGATTCCTGCCAAAATTCCAATGCCAAGCCAGTAAAAAAATTACTGTACCACTTATTTTTATCCTTTTCCATACTTATCCTCCTCCTCCTCCTTTTGTTTTTCCATCACTTTTTCCTGATCCTTCAAAGCATCTTAGGGGTTGTAATGAAATAAGTTGACTATTTTAAACGAAGATATTTTGTTCTTTACCGGAAGCCTCCGGTGTTTCAGAAGGCATGCTGAAGGCGATGCTGGACCCGGCCAG
>CAZKIR010000522.1:0-2958 GCA_964552835.1 uncultured Bacteroidales bacterium | reverse complement strand
TGCCTTGTTTCTTCACGGGAATAAGATTTATAATTCTTGATTTTATAACAGGTCAAAACGAGTAAGCTGGTACACGTAATAGTTAAGCCAGTTAGAAAAAAGCAAATTGGCATGGCTCCGCCAACGGACCATGGGGTTATTGCCCGGGTTATTTTCCGGGAAATAATTCGCTGGTACTTCAATTTCAAAGCCCTTGGCCAGGTCCCGTTCGTATTCTTGTTTCAGGGTCAGGGGATCGTATTCAGAGTGCCCGGTCACGAATACTTTTTTCATGTCTTTGCTGGCCACGAGGTATACCCCGGCTTGTTCCGATTCAGCGAGAATTTCTAAATCGGGCACTTTTTCAATATCTTGCTTTCGCACCTCAGAATAGCGCGAATGCGGGGCCAGGAACTCGTCATCAAAACCCCTTACCAGGGGGTTGGTCTTGTGGTATACCCGATGGTTGTACACGCCAAACATTTTCTTTTCCATCATGTATTTCGGGATACCGTAATGATGGTAAAGGCCAGCTTGCGAAGCCCAGCAAATATAAAAGCTAGAAGTCGCGTTTTTTTGGCCCCAGTCCATGATGGCCTGCATTTCTTCCCAGTAATCCACGTCCTCGAAGTTCAAGTGTTCGATAGGGGCACCCGTGATAATCAAACCGTCGTACTCGTGGTCTTTCACGTCGTCGAAAGTCTTGTAAAAGGAATCGAGATGTTCCCTGGGCGTGTTCTTCGAAACGTGCATCCTGGTATACAACAAGGTAATTTCAATTTGCAAGGGGTTATTGGCCAACAGGCGCAACAAGTGGGTTTCCGTGGTAATTTTCAAGGGCATCAGGTTCAGGATCACGAGGCGCAAGGGCCGGATGTCCTGGTGCACGGCATATGTTTCCCGCATCACGAAAATATTTTCGTTCTGCAAAATATCGACAGCGGGCAAATTATCAGGAATATTCAGTGGCATATGCTACATTTTAAAAATGCGAATATAACAAGAGTTTATGAAAAACGCGAGCCAGAACTTGGAAATTATATAAAAACAAAAGCTTTGTTACAGGCCAGGAAGGTGTTTTGGGATATTTTTGTTAACATTATGCCCCTAAACAATTGCCATAAAACTATAAATTAAAATTGCCCTATCCCGTACCACTATCTCCCCTGAAAAAGCCTTGCCCTCCGAGATACAACGAGCGCTGGCCTCCCTTTAGGCAATGAAAGGGTGCAGGGAAAGGGAAAAATTAAAAAACAAAACTATAGAAATAACCCATCCCGCTACCCCTTGATACCCCGAAGGGGTGTCTCGTCCTAAAAACAGTTTACAAGTTTATGACTTAATCCTATGGTGATATTCCAGTTTGCCCGCACTCAATCTTATCCTTAACCTCAAACCTTCTTCGTCCCCCGAAGCCTTGGCGAAGGGGGAAACCTCAATCTTAAACCTATCCTCTTGCTCAACTTTCTCCCATTTTCAATATATCCCGTAAAATATATTCCAGCCCGTTTATTTTCATCTCGAGGACCAGGGCCATCCGCTCCCCGAGTTTTCCTTTCGGGAACCCTTTTTTCTGGAACCATAAAAGGTATGCCTCGGGCAACTCGTGCAAGTACCTGTTTTTAAAACGCCCGAAAGGCATCTTGGTTTGGGCAGTATCTACAAGAAGTTGTTTATCAAATCCCGTTTCATTCTCTTTCATGAATAACTATACAACTGTTTATTAGATAATAAGATGGTTAACATAACAATCTTTAGCCAAAAATAAACTTTTTCAACTCAAAATATTTTATCTTCGGGGCTTTATTTTAATGACAACTAAAAAAATATTTACCATGGAAAAAAAACACAATCCTGCTTTGGTCGTGATCATTGCAGCAGTCGCGTCAACAGGTGGATTATTATTCGGGTTTGACACGGGGGTTATATCCGGTGCCCTTCCCTTTTTAAGAGAGTCATGGGGCGGTTTGTCCACCGGCCAACTGGAATGGATAACCACGGCTGCCCTGGTAGGTGCCGTGCTCGGTGCTGCTTCTTCAGGCCGGATAACCGACATTTTTGGCCGAAAAAAAGTAATCCTGGTAACTTCTATTATTTTCGCGCTTGGGTCTATCCTCACGGGTGCATCCAACAGCCCGGGGTTCCTTGCTTTTAGCCGTATCGTGCTCGGTATAGCCATCGGTATTTCTTCCTTTACCGTGCCCCTTTACATTGCCGAGATATCCCCAACCAAGTTCAGGGGTGCGTTAGTATCTAGTTTCCAGCTAATGATTACCATAGGCATCGTGGTTTCTTATTTTAGCGACCTGGCCTTCGCCAACGAGGGCGATCCCTATTCCTGGCGCTGGATGTTTTACGTGGGGGTATTCCCTGCCATCATCTTGTTCGTGGGCATGATATTCTTGCCCGAAACCCCCCGCTTTCTCCTGGGAAAAGGCCGTGACGATGAAGGCCGCAAAGTGATGAAAAAAGTGGAAAAACCCGAGCTGGTGGAAGAAGCCATTGAAAAAATCAAGAAAGACATCCACCTGGATCAAAAATCGGCCGGGTTTTCCGAGTTGTTTAAGCCTTATATGAAATACGCCTTGATCATTGGTATCGGTATCATGTTCGTGCAACAGTTCGTGGGCATTAACACCGTTATTTATTACGCGCCCACCATTTTCCTGATTGCTGGTTTTAGCGGGGCCAAAGCGGCCATTGCCGCCACCGTCAGCGTGGGGGTGGTAAATGTAGTTTCTACCGTGCTGTCCATGTTCTTAATCGATAAGATTGGCCGTAGAAAACTTTATTTCATCGGGTTGTCCGGTATGGCCGTTTCCCTGTTGGCACTAGGATCCTTTTTCTTGATGAAAAACAGCCTGGGCGCTTCCCTGCAATGGGTAATCGTGGCCACCGTGCTGATATACATCGTGTTCTTTGCCGTGAGCCTTGGGCCACTGGGATGGTTGATGATCTCGGAAGTATTCCCACTAAAAG
>CAZKIR010000521.1:483-2967 GCA_964552835.1 uncultured Bacteroidales bacterium | reverse complement strand
TTTCCAGCCATAAGGTAAATTTAGTTAAACATCGGTTTCTCGTTTTCAAAGAAAGCAATTTTTTTAAACAGATAAAACTATTTTGAACGGATTTAGCCGGAAAACGCGTGATGGGTTTATAAATAAAAGGCGAACCTACTCTTCTTTGTTCTTAAATACAATCTTGCGCCTGGCTTCCTGGGTTTCCATTTCCACTAGATCCGACGGGGAATAACTGTCCACCAAAATGTTCGTGTCTTCCAGCTTTACCGTTGTTTTTGATTGGGCGGCCACGGTGAAGGTTTCCCACGCTATGGAACCATCCTCGTTCTGTTTGCCGGTTTCAAGTTTTATGGTAACTTCATAATCCGATTGGTTGTCAAGGACAAGGCTGGGGGACAATAATTCACAGGATACTGTCCATAACAAGGCCATGCCCAATAGGGCAGCAATTCGTTTTTTCATGCTTGATTTGTTTAGGGTTAAAAATCGGGTAAATATAAATGTTTTGTTTTTAAATCCCAAGTAATTCATATTCCGGATTGTTTGCAGGATAACAGCGTCTTGGTGGGCCCTTCTATAGGTTTTTTGTCGGTATACAAGAATAACACGCTTTCTTTCCCGCTTCTTACATTTTTGATTATTTTTTGTAATTTTACCTATGGAAACGAAAAGGACCATAGCCCGGGTCGGAACCACCTGAATCTATACAGTTTTAATACATACTTGTTAAACCAGGCAGTTACATGGGGCATGGAACGTGCATATAATAGCGTTAATGTACTATAGGGTTTCAGGAAACTAAAACATACGTAAAACATGAAAATTGGAATAATCGGGACTGGGGGAGTTGGTGGATATTTTGGTGCTTGTCTTGCTAATGCAGGATATGACACGGCCTTTATTGCTAGGGGAGAACACCTGAAAGCAATAGAATCGGGCGGACTTGAAATTAAAAGTATAAACGGGGGTTTTAAAGTCCAAAATGTGAATGTTACAGACCAGATTACCAATATAAAAAATCCTGACTTAATCATTCTCGGTGTCAAAGCCTGGCAAATAAAAGAAATTAGAGAAGATGTAAAGAGCATTTTGCACGATGGGAGCATTATCCTACCACTGCAAAATGGGATACTTGCATACGATGAACTAGCTGAAAAAATTGATAAAAAGAATATTATAGGCGGATTGTGCCGTATTATCAGTAAAATTGAAAAACCTGGTGTTATCAATCATTTTGCTGTACACCCTTCGATTGTTTTCGGGGAAATGGATAAATCAAATACCCCTAGATTGAAAAACATTCAAAATGTATTTCAAATAGCAGGGATTGATTGTAGAATATCAAGGTCTGTGTGAATTAACTCAATTAAATCCTGAAAAAAACTTTCATTTCTTTCTCAACAAGTTCAGGTCCAACAGCCATATATGCTAACCCTGATTTCCCAAAAATACCCACCTGTTCAACTCGGTATTTACCCCTTTTACCTCTAATCAGTAAAGTTCCTGAAAATATTTTATGACAATTCAAGAAGTTTTTCTCATTAAGTTCATTGTTTTGTGCAAATTCATAAGCTTCAATTAAGTCCTCAATTTCTTCAATTTCTTTTCCTACTTTGAATTTATCCTTATTCATTTCATAATTCATGTAAGAATTCAAATCAATACTGTTTCCTTCAATATTTGAAGAGAAAACAGCAGAAGACTTAGTCAAATATTCAAATCTTCCACGATTCTCCGAGAAGTCAAAATCCTTAATCAATTTTGGAATTTCGTTTCCAATTGACTTTTTATAGGTAACTAAATATTTTCTTTCAGTTATTCTCATTTAACCCGGCAATTTAAGAACAAAAATACTCATTTTTAATGTCAATTCCTACGAGTACTGCGGTTTCCGGGCATAAAGCACACCGGGTAGCCTACGCCCCCTAAGAACCGTATGCGCGACTTTACTCCCTTCGGTCGTGGGATCGCTGCGCCCAGTTCACCGCATACGGCCCAAGCGCTTCCAAGGCGGGCCGTTTCACGTTCTTGCAATGCTTCAAGAACCACTTTTGCTTTAAATTCCGGTGTGAATTTTCTTTTACTTTTCATGACAACAAATTAAATTTTAAAATCGTAACTTGCTGTCCTAAATTTTGGGGTAATTATAAATGGAAAGAATTATCAAATTATTATTAATATTCTTTCATTTATAATATTGATCAAAATTATTGAATTTTTCAATCAATCTTTGGTTGCATAATAAAACCACCCGAATGTCTCGTATTGGGAAATGCACACTAACGTTCCAGCTATAACGGTAGTTGCCGGTTTCAAAGTTCATCATTATCAAGTTGCACGTAAGTTACAAAAAAATTGCGAACCTTCGCAAACCACATCACCCGGCAATTACCGTTGATAGCCTGTGTGTGCCCTGCATGAGCAGCAGTAAACCTTCGCTAAAGCTACGGTTTACTGTTGGGCATTCAGCCCGTCAGTCGCCTACTTGATTGTGGGTAAAAA
>CAZKIR010000521.1:0-473 GCA_964552835.1 uncultured Bacteroidales bacterium | reverse complement strand
TATATCTGGGACGGAGAGTCCCATCATGCCAGTAAGCGTTTGTTGGTGTTACGCAAATCGATTAAAAAACGCAAAGTTGAAATCTTTTACGCATTGGGTAATGTAGATTGAGCGCAATATACGCCTGAGGCTATCGCCTACATGCAAGCCCAACGCTTTTTTATTGAGCATACCTTCAAGGAAGCAAAATCTGTGCTGGGTATGCATCAATTTCAAACCAGAAAATGGATAGCATGGTACCATCAGATTACATTAAACATGTTACTGCTTTTATTTATATTCCGGGAAAAACTGTTGAATTTCAAGAATTTTCCTTTACTTTCGGCATGGGATATCAGACAACTTATGCAAGTGTAACTTATATGTGAGATGAATGACCCAGATAAGATCTTGGAGTTGATCTTAAAAAGACATTTAATTCGGCAAAAAGATATAAATTGATGTTATTCAAATAATTGAATGTGTCAAAGAAG
>CAZKIR010000520.1:0-2971 GCA_964552835.1 uncultured Bacteroidales bacterium | reverse complement strand
AATCTGCAAACTTTATAAGGGTTTTTTATTTTATTTTTTAGTTTTTTGTAATTATTACCTTACATTATTGATGTTAAACATAGTTTTTTATATAAATCTTGTTATTTTTTATTATTTATAATATTTCAGATAAATATTATTTTATGTAACAATATAAAAGTTACAAATAAGTATTCTATTTTACCGGGGTGAGATTATGGCTACCTTATAAATGAAGTAAGTTAAATCCTGAGGGATAAAGCCCATGGGATGAAATAATTGAATCAGACAGGAAGACCCGCTAATATTGCCAAACTTTGTTTATATCTTCGCGGGAAAGAAAACAATTATATAAACGGCGAAAACATCGTGTCAGATGGGGCATGGCCCGGAAAATGATTTATGGAGCATAAAGATTGCATATTGGCCTGCTTGATTGGCCTGCTAATGTATATACCATTGCACGGGCAAGAAAAAAAAACCACGGTATACCTTTTCCCGGGACAAGGTTCGGATTACAGGATTTTTAGCGGCCTTGAATTTTCACCGGGGATTGATACTGCCCGGGTACAATACCCCGTGCCATACCGCAACGAAACCCTGGAAAACTATGCCTCACGTTTGGCAGGACAAATTGATACCGCCGGCCCGTATATTTTCATGGGCGTTTCCCTTGGCGGGATGCTGGCGGTAGAATTGACCGACCGCTTGTCGCCCCGGCAAACTATCCTTATTTCATCCGCCAAAACAAGGGACGAGCTGCCCGGCCGGTACCGCTGGATGAAGTATTTACCGTTGTACAAGCTGTTTCCCGCTGGACTTATCAAGGCCGGCTCACGGGTGGCCCAACCCATCGTGGAACCCGACCGGAAACACCGGAAAAAAACTTTCAAGGCCATGCTCAAGGCCAAGGACAAGCATTTCATGAAACGGGCCATCCACATGATCGTGTGCTGGGAACGAACAAAAGTGCCATCAGGCATATACCATCTCCATGGCGACAAAGACCATACCCTGCCCCTTAGAAACATTCAGGCATACCATGTTATCCCTGAAGGATCGCACATGATGGTGTTAACGGGGGCAAGTAAGATAAATGATATCATTCATGAAATCATGAAAAAACATCCTTGAAGCATGATGAATTTGAAGTGTTTGTGCTGCTGAAAAATAGAAAACACAACCTGGGCCGTGGGCCATTTTTTTATAAAAAAACCTATAGGGACGAAACTTAGGGCATTGTATGCGAGAAAACCCCTGATTATATACAACCCAAATTGAGCGATTACGCTCAATTTGGGTTCTAATATTGTTTAAAATCCTTCACGCAACGGAACCCCACGGCAAAATCGACCCAATTCGGGGGCAGGGCATTCCGAAAATACACCCGGCAGCATGAGGAGCCCGAGTGCCAGCTCCCACCACGGATAACCTGAAAACGTGTTTCTTTTTTTTTCCTTTTTTTAGAAAGCAAATCCTTGTAATCTTCCACGTAACGATCGGCCGTCCATTCCCACACGTTTCCGGCCATGTCGTACAAGCCCCATTCATTGGGCTGGTAAGAACCAACCTTCATTGGTCCTTGGCTGCCTTTAATGCAAGCCTGCTCGGCCAGGAGTTCGTTGCCATCGGGAAAAACCATGCCTTTCAGGCCGCCACGGGCAGCATATTCCCATTCCACCTCAGTGGGCAAACGTTTCCCTGCCCACTCGGCATATTTCGTCGCATCGTACACGTTTATACCGATTACCGGGTGATCCGGAAAACCCTCCCCGCTGCAAAATTCTTCCATTCCCCAGAATTCCGGCAACTTATGTCCGGTTGCACGGCAAAATTCCAGGTATTGTTGGTTGGTCACCTCATGCTCGTCCATCCAAAAAGCACTGGAATGCACCTGCACGGCCGGACCGTAATCCGGGCCGGCGTCTTCGCCATGGCCCAACATAAATGTCCCTTGCGGGATAAACACCATGCCCGGAACGGTATCGGTCCCATCCTGGGCAAGGATAACATAAAACGGGAAAGCAAGAACAACAAGCAAAATTTTTACTCTCATGATAAAATGTTTTAAATTTTGAAGGTAAATATAAATAAAAAGCAACAATGTATTTCATTAAAGTTTTCCACGATAGGCAAATTCTCCCATTTCATAGCCCACCAGGCAGGTTCGGTTTAGAAAATATCGCGATTCGAACAGGTGGGGGGAAACGCTTTTTTTTTAATTGATTAACTTGGGTAATACAAACTTGCCCTCTTGCCAACATATCCCTTTACCCGTCATCCCCCTCCTACACGATAAAAGCATAATGCGCCCATGCCACCAGGACTGGCAACACGAGGTTGTCCGTACCATAAACCAGGCCAAGTTCCACCAGGGCCAGGGCCAGGGCAAAAACTACCATCCAATGCATGGGCATGAGGCCTGGTCCCACGAAAAAGAAAAGGATAACGAAGGTGACCAGGAAAAAAACAATGGCACCACCCAGGCTCTTGCGGTGGTTTTTCAAACGAAAAACCTTATAATTCCACCATTCCCCTATCACCCCGGCCAAGCCATCGGAAAAACCAAGCACGAGTATACCCAACTGAAAAGAAGCGGGGCTTTCGGGCAGGCAAATAAATGGCATCAAGGCCACGGCCAAGGGGTATAATACTTCGCCCAGGGTAAGCCTTTGCACCTGGTGCATGGCCAGGATTTTTTTCCATTTTGACACGCCCAGGATCACCACGAACAAGGCCCCCATTCCTACCACATGGGATTTTGTCAAGTACACGGGCATGTAAAAAGAGATTATGGCCGAACCGATATGGGTGGCTTTCCGGCTCCATTGCTTGTTAGGCCATACTTTTTTTTGAAGCAGATCAATAAAAAGGAACAAGAAGATAAAAGCACCGCAAAAAATAAAAAAATTTATCATTATCGAAAGTTTTTTTGAGTTTTACAAATCAAACTCGTAACAAGCGTATTCCCTGATAACCCGGGCATCGTCGC
>CAZKIR010000519.1:0-2983 GCA_964552835.1 uncultured Bacteroidales bacterium | reverse complement strand
AGTTCCCCTTTTCGTCAGCCATCCCGTAAGATTGAAAAGGTTTTGAAAATTTCGCGGCAAAATACATGTACCGTTCTTTGGCCCAGGCACTCGAAAGCCTGTAGCCAATAACGGTTTGGCTATCCACCACTTGCACGTATGACCACTTGGTTTCGCCATGATGACTAATTACCTTGTGGGACAGGTCAATAATAACATGGGCACTGTCACTCTCCGGGAAGGTATACCGATGAAAGCCCACCCTTTGGGCAGCAGTCATCTCGGCCAGGATTTGGTAATCCTCCAATAAAACCTTGTAATAGCCGGGTGAGGCTTCTTCCTTATCATGAGAAAACCTGCATCTGTAACCCTTTTCAGGCTTTTCAGCCGTGCCCCTTTCGGTCATCAATGGCCCCACGGTGGGCTGGAGGAGGACATCGCCTAAATCGCCTACCCCTGTGCCACTCAGGTGGGTATGGCTAAAACCCAGGATGGTAGGGTCGTCGTAATGGTAGCCTGCACAACGTTTCCATTCTCCAATGTCCGTGTCAGGACTTAATTGTACCATGCCAAAAGGGGTAATTGCCCCTGGAAAGGTATGGCCCGATCCCCCGGTGCCAATCATGGGCTGAACATAGGCGGCAAGGTCTTTCATACTTTTTTCTCGTTTTTGTTGACAGGAACAAAATACAAAGATTACCGCGAGAATAAAAATTTTTATGGCTGTTGTTTTTATTTTCATGCTTAATTGTTTTTAACCAATGTCCCTAAAAGGGATAACAATAGTCGAGTGAATTATGTTGAATGGATTTTTCTTCAATCAATCATCAACAAAAAACTGGCTCGTCTATTTTCCGCTCCAGTCAAAAATATAAAAAAAACCAATCCAATCCCTATTCACCGTACGAAACAATCACCTGGTAAGGTTGCAGTTGTATTTTTCTGGAGTTAATTTTCTTGCCAGTCAATTGGTCGCGCTTTATCTCACGGGAGAGCTCCAAGCTGGATTTCTTGTTATAAAGGTTAATGATAACCTGCCCCTCCCCCCCCCTAGGCGATACCACGATGCCCTTGTCACCGGATGCCATGGGCTGTATTCCCAACTCACCCGCGTAGTGCGAAGCAAGCTTGCCATAGGCTACCTCTCCCGGGTCCGTGCCGAGCACTACGACCATGCCCTCTCCTACCTTGTTTTCAATAATCGCGGGTTCACCGGAGTGCATACCCGTTTTATAAGTGGCCAGCACGGTACCCTTTTCGGTCGAAAGGGCCTCGCTCCACAAGGACGCCTCGGCATCCGGTATTTCTAAATTACTCGCGAATTCAAGCATGAAAGGTACTTCCGCTTCCCGCCTGGAAGCACCTATCGGTATCCGTGTGTCCACGTGAATGCCTATCCAATCTTCCAAAGCGCCCATCGCGTGATCCTTGAAACTTGTCCACTCCCTGGTACGATAGCCGCTCATGGGGCCTAAAACAAGGATACCGCCCTTTTCAACCCAGGCTCTAAGCTCCTTTCTAAGGCCATTCGGGATATACGGCATCATGGGGGCAAACAGCAATTGATAGGATTGTATCTCTTGTGCGGGGCCCAGCACATCCCGGTGGATAAATTGATCGGCAAGGGGACGGTAAAACCGGTATGTCCAATCATTATAATAATGAATACCATTAGCGTATTCTTCAATACGGAAGCCTTGCAAATTCTCATGGCTCCAAAAAATAGCAGCTTTGGCCGGGGCTACCGGGTTTTCCATCAAGAAATCACTATTGGATTTCAAGTTATTGCCCAGTTCTTTTAACGCGTCAAAATTGGCAGCGGGCTTGCCCCAGGACGATATGATGGAGCCATGCGGCATCTCCTGGCCAGCCCAATGTTGACGGAACAACCAAAACATGGCGCCCTGCCCGCCCAACGCGTAATTCATCCAAATGGCAGCTTGCATGCCCCCCACGGGCTGGTGGACAAACCAGGTTTGCCCTTTTCGGCCTCCTCCCGAGTAATTTGGGGCATTTTCAAAAAGCCAGTGGTAGCCCATGTGGTACCCCCGCATGCGGTCATAATTGCTTTGTATCCGGTCATATGCCTCAAAGCTATGATAATTGTTCACGGCCATGAAATCCAGGTCATCAAACAACATCTCGTAATTAATGGTTTGCCCGGGCATCCCGTCGTGGGTAACAGGTAAGCCCGAATGTTTCTTGATGGCATGAATTTGCTCTAGCTGGAAAGAATCTATTTCCTCGTTGGTGAAACGGTACCAGGCCATTCGCAGGGACGGGTGGTGCCACACGTAACTAACGGGCATGGGAACTTGCCCAAAATGGTTATAACTTTGGCTCCATAGCACCGTACACCATTTCTCGTTTAATTTATCGATGGTTTCATATTCCTTCTTAAGCCAGGCATGCCATTTTGCCCGGGTCTCGTCACTAAAATCATAATGCACGCTAAACTCGTTATCAGTTTGCCAAGCGATTACCCCTGGTTTTTGGCCAAATTCCCTGGCCATCTTATCCACGATTACACGGCACTTTACCCTGTAGGTATCGCAAGAGTAGTTGTAATTTTTCCGTGCACCATGGGTTTGTTGGGTACCGTCTTCATTCACCCGGTATATTTCCGGGTATTTTTCCCCTAGCCAGGCCGGCGGGGTGGCGGTGGGGGTGCCCAATACCACGTCGATGCCGTTCTCGTGCAAAACCTCGATAAGCCCGTGCAACCAGTCGAATTGAAATTCCCCTTCCCGGGGCTCCATTATCGACCAGGCAAATTCAGCCACGCGCACCACGTTCATGTTGGCTTCTTTCATGTATTCAATATCCTGCTCCACGGTTTCAAAATTCCAGGCCTCGGGGTAATAAGCGGCACCGTAATAAACTTTATCCTGACCGACATGCTGGGACATAAGCGGCATTGCAAGGAAAACTATAAATCCAATGATCGAGATTTTTTTCACTCGAATATATTTTTAGTTGAACATTAATAATCAATATTTTATAT
>CAZKIR010000518.1:0-2989 GCA_964552835.1 uncultured Bacteroidales bacterium | reverse complement strand
AAAGGCGAACGTGTGCCTTCTATCAACGAGTTTAGCCAGGATTACCTGATAGCCAGGGGGACGGTGGAAAAAGCCTATCAAAAGTTACAAGAAAAGGGCATTTTACTTCCCGTGAAGGGAAAAGGTTATTTCGTGGCCCACACCGATTTTTCCAACCATTCGCGGGTGGCCCTTCTTTTCAATAAATTAAGCAATTACAAGAAAGAAATTTATGATGGTTTCGTTAAAACCCTGGACAATAAAGCCATGGTAGACCTTCATATCTATAATTACAATATTAAATTGTTCGAGCAGATCGTTAAAAACAATATTGACGAGTACGATTATTTCGTTATCATGCCCCATTTTTACCATGGTACCAAGGGCCTGGTCGATATCGTGCGGACCATTCCGCGAGAAAAAGTTATTATTATCGATAAAAAAATCAATGATTTAATTGATGATTACCCGACCGTGTACCAGGACTTTGAAAATGATATTTACGAGGCCTTGAAAACTGGCTTGCCCTTGTTAAAAAAATACCAGTCCATGGATATCATTTTTCCAAAATCAAGTCACTACTCCAAGGAAATTCTCGCGGGATTTACTTTATTTTGCAAGGCGCAAAGGTTCGATTTTAGCATTATCGACCGGATTGAGGACGAGAAAATCCAAAAGGGGCATGCTTACGTGGTCATTAGTGACGATGATCTGGTGCACCTGATAAAGAAAGTCCACCAGGATAATTTGGAGCTTGGAAAAGACCTGGGCATCATCTCGTACAACGAGAACCTCATGAAGGAAATCCTGGCCGGTGGCATTACCACCATTTCAACCAACCACGTGGAGTTGGGGGTCCGGGCAGCCCAGATGATCCTGAACAGGAAGAAGGAAAAAATTAAAATCCCTTTCGCGTTTATCAATCGAAATTCTTTATAAGAAACCATGAGTTGGACAAATTTTCATACCCATAGCCATTTTTGTGACGGTCGAGCCGGGTTGGAAGAGTACGTGCAGTCGGCCCTTGATAAAAAAATGCACGCCCTGGGGTTCTCGGGCCATGCCCCCTTGGTTTTTGATACCGAGTGGACCATGACCCCCTATCAACTAGAAGAATACATGGCCCTTATTGATGGGTTAAAACAGGCGTACCAGGATGAAATACCCTTGTACAAGGGGCTTGAAGTAGATTATATCCGTGGCTTGACTGGCCCGGGCCAATACAGGGGCCAGGATTTCGATTACCTGATCGGATCAGTCCACGTGGTGGGGCAACATGACGATGGCGCCTACTGGAGTTTCGATCATAGCCCCGAACATTTTCGGGAAGGGTTTGAGAAAATTTTTTTAAACGACCCGAGGGCCTTTGCAGGCAAGTATTATCAAACCATCATGGAAATGGTACAAAACGAACCACCAGATATAATCGGGCACCTGGATCTTATCAAAAAATTTAATGATCAGCTTGGTTATCTTGATGAATCAGCCCCCTGGTACCGGGATTTGCAGCAAGAAACCCTTGAAGTTATTAGCAAATCAGGTTGCATCCTTGAGATCAATACCCGGGGCTGGTATAAAGGCTTGTCTCATGCACCATATCCCGGTTTCGAAACCTTAAAAATTTGCCGTGGATTGGGCATCCCGGTTACCATTAACGCCGATGCCCATGCCCCGGGCGAGGTAGACCGGCTTTTCAAGGAAGCTGCCGGGCTAGCCATGGACGCGGGTTATATGGAGGTATACTCGTTGGTACAAGCTAAGTGGAAAGCATGCAAACTAACGCCTAACGGCATTGAATATACACCATGAACGAACTAATCCAAAAAATCCTGAAGGCCGAAGCTGGCGCTATCATGAACATACCGGTTGAAAACGGGTTTTCCAAGGCTATTGATATCATGTACCGGCAAGTGCACGGCCAAAACGGAAAAGTGGTGGCCAGTGGTATGGGCAAGGCCGGGCAAATTGCACAGAACATTGCCACCACGTTAAGCTCCACGGGCACACCGTCCGTGTTCGTGCACCCGAGCGATGCACAACATGGCGACCTGGGCGTGATACAACCAAATGATGCCCTTTTGTTGATTTCTAATTCTGGAAAAACGCGGGAAATCCTTGAACTTGTTGATTTGGTAAACGGCCTGCACAAGAATATCCCCTTGATCCTGGTTACCGGCAATCCGGATGGCACCTTGTGCAAGCTGGCCGGGGCCACCATCCTTACCGGTAATCCTGACGAGGTATGCCCGCTGGGTTTATCGCCTACTACCTCTACTACTACCATGACCGTGATTGGCGATATCCTGGTGGTGATGATGATGAAAAAAATTGAATTTACTGCCAAGGAATACGCCAAGAGGCACCATGGCGGGTACTTGGGCGAAAAATCACGAAGCGCCCTTAAATGAAATAATAACCTAGAAAAATGAAACCCATGAGAATAATGGCGGAAGATACCTTAGGTATTATAATTGACGTGCAGGAAAAGCTATTCCCGGTCATGCACAAGAAAGAGAAGCTATTGAATAAGCTGCCACGCCTTATCGAGGGCTTGAAAATCCTGGATATTCCCTTGTTGGTTACCCGACAATATCCCAAGGGCCTGGGGGCTACACTGGGAACGGTGCAACAGCATTTCGTTAACGAAGAGGCCATTGACAAGGTTTCTTTTAGTTGTTGCGATGAGCCACGTTTCATGGAAAAGGTTTCCTTGCATGCCAAGAAAAATATTATCCTGGCTGGTATCGAGGCCCACGTTTGCGTGCTACAAACCTGCCTGGATCTGCTGGCTAATGGTTACCAACCGGTTGTGATAAAAGATTGCGTGTCGTCGCGCAAGGGCAAGGACAATAAAACTGCCATGGAGCGCATGCGTTCGGAAGGCGCCGTGATAAGCACCAGCGAGTCTATCTTGTTCGAATTGTGCCGCTATGCAGGAAATGAACGGTTTAAGGCGATATCCCAGTTAGTAAAATAGGAAAGTAACGGGGGCTTAGGAGCTTATTTCCTG
>CAZKIR010000517.1:0-2995 GCA_964552835.1 uncultured Bacteroidales bacterium | reverse complement strand
TGCTCCCCAATTTTCCGAAAGAGGATGGTGCGTGGTCAATTAAATTCTCTAATGAGATTTACGAAAAGTATCTTGGCATTCACCCCAAAAGTTTCTGGAATCCTGAGTGTGGATGGCGTTCTTACGTCCCAGAGCAGGTTGCTGAAAACGGTTACAGGAACCTGATTGGCGATTTTGAAGCATACAGCCGTTCACTGGGGCCCGATGGCAAACCCAATCGTCCTGAGATTTATGAAAAAGAACATACAAAAACCCCGGCGTTTTACAATTTCGGGTTTCATTACGACTTGCCAGGCCATGAAAAGCACATACATTTTCCTTTCGAAAATATACACGGGATAGAAAAAGACCAGCTGAAGATGTTTCTTCGCACCGACCGTGTTGCACAATTTGCCGTTCGCTATTTCATGGGCATGGAAGGCTACTCTTTTGATGCTTACATGGATTTAATAAAAAAATATTCAATCCAGCAACCGGGTGAGCCTGAGGGAGCCTTGATTGTATTTGCCGATGATGCAGAGTACGTGGGCACAAATGGCTGGTTCCGGTTAAAATACCAAAACAAACCGGATAATGTTTTTGAAGCAACCCCAGAATCGAAGGAAAAATTGATGCAGTTTGTTTCAGAATGCAACAATCTTGGGGGGTTTATCGATTTTGATGATGCCTGTCAAAAACTGCAACCGGTTCCTGAGGCACTGCATTTTGACGACGATACGGCCTGGCACGGGGCACAAGCCTCTTTCTGGGCTTCAACACCAATGGCCAATTTGCTCAGGCCCTGGCAGGATTTGGTCAGGGAAAAATTAAATGCGATTGCTCCTCAATTAGATGAAAAAACCCGTGAAAAAGTGTGGTACCACCTTACCAACTCGTATAACTCCGATGGACAGTGGCCGCCAACCCTTCCCGATGCACCGCATATCATTCACCCGTATAATTACAAGTATTGCTTTGAGAACCTGCTCGCTGCTGAACTACTGGTAGGAGGTGTGGACCGTTCTATGCTGAAAACCGATTCAGTGAAAACGCTCATGTCCATTTTATCCATTCAGCAGGAACTGGTGTTGAAAAAAGCGGAAAAATTACTCAAAACGGGTAATAAGGATGAGGTGGTTCAGGCACAAATGGCAAAAGCGTTGATACAAACAAGTCAGAATACAGACTCGGTAAAAGCTGCCAGTGATAAGTTGCTTTATCCTTCAGAGTATACAATCCGGGCGGAAGCTTTGGTTCAAGCGAGGGGGCTTATTGGGGGAATTGAAATTGAGAATATATAGTTTTATTGATAAACCGTTAATTTATTTGGACAGTTTGAGTTATTTCACTGACAATTAATACAATTTATAATTTTAAAAAAGTAAAAAAAAGAAAAAAAATTTAATCACTTTATTGTTTCTTGGAATTATCTGTTTTTCAATAAATGCCCAAAAATTTGAAAATCTGGCCTTAACCCCTCCAATGGGTTGGAATACCTGGAATGCATTTGGCTGGGATATTAATGAAGATCTGATAAAAGAAATGGCTGATGCCATGGTAAGTTCAGGTATGAAAGATGCCGGGTACGAATACATTGTCATAGATGATCACTGGCAGGTGGGGAGAGATGAAAAAGGAAACATCATCCCTGATCCTGAGCGTTTTCCATCTGGCATGAAAGCACTAGGAGATTATATTCATTCTAAAGGATTGAAATTTGGAATTTACTCAGATGCCGGACGTTTAACATGTGGAAAGAAACCAGGCAGTCGTGGATATGAATTTCAGGATGCCCGGAGTTATGCTTCCTGGGGAGTAGATTTTTTAAAATATGATTGGTGCCACACCGGAACCCAGGATGCGAAAGCTTCTTATACATTAATGCGGGATGCATTGTACAAGGCAGGAAGGCCCGTTGTATTAAGCATCTGTGAATGGGGGGAAAATGAACCATGGCTGTGGGCAGACAGCGTTGGCCATTTATGGAGAACCACCGGCGATATTCGCGATTGTTGGGATTGCAGCTATAATTGGGGAGGATTGGGATGGATACATATCCTTGATAAACAGGTAGAATTATCTGAATATGCCGGGCCTGGTCATTGGAACGACCCGGATATGCTTGAAGTAGGCAACGAGGGACTTACTTTAAATGAAAGCAGGGCGCATTTTTCATTATGGTGCATGCTGGCAGCTCCTCTGATGGCAGGCAATGATCTTCGATATATGGAAAAAGAAACCATTGACATACTAACCAACAAAAATGCAATTGCTATTAACCAAGACAGTATTGGCCGACAGGCATTTAAGGCGAAGGAATGGGGAGGCATTGAAATGTGGGTTAAACCTTTATCAAATAACAATTTTGCTGTATGTTTTTTTAATCGCAACAATAATCCGGTTTCCTTATCTCACGAGTGGGGAAAAGAATATATGGTTGATATGGTAGATGACTGGAAAATGTTGCCTTTTAAAGAAAAATATACACTTTTTGATGTATGGAAAGATAAGAAAATTGGAACCACACAGGATTTATTGAAAACAAAGATTCCTGGCCGTGATGTTTTATTGTTAAAATTAACACGTGTCTCTCAATAATTCTTCAATGCTGAGAATTCAAATTATTGAGTTAAAAATCATTGAATTTTGGATAAAAATCATATAATTATGTGTTATTTTTCTCATGCTATTTACGAGACAGCCAAATTTCTCGTTTTTGCAGGAATTTGTTTAGTGCCTTTTCTGCTTCATTCATGCAGCGAAGAACGTGCAGAATACCTGAACACCAGCCTTTCCTTTGAGGAACGTGCTGCTGATCTTGTTTCCCGAATGACACTTGAAGAGAAGGTCGCCCAAATGGTTCATGAATCACCGGCTATTGAACGACTGGGGATTCCCGAATACAATTGGTGGAATGAATGCCTCCATGGAGTTGGCAGAGCCGGGTTGGCCACTGTATTCCCACAAGCTATTGGAATGGGGGCCATGTGGGACGATTCCCTGATGTATCGTATTG
>CAZKIR010000516.1:0-3009 GCA_964552835.1 uncultured Bacteroidales bacterium | reverse complement strand
AGGTGGTGGTGGTTGATAATGATCCCAAAATGCCAGCAAAGGAAGTGGTAACCCGGCTATAATGGATGCCAAAAATAAAACTACCTCGGCTGCACCGGTTGATATAAGCAGGTAAATAACTTTACGCACATTATCAAAGGCAAACCGCCCTTCTTCCACGCCTGAAACGATAGATGAAAAATTATCGTCAACCACAATCATGGAGCCCACCTCTTTCGCAACATCCGTACCTGAACCCATGGCAACACCAATATTAGCCCGTTTAAGTGCGGGGGCATCGTTTACCCCATCACCTGTTACAGCCACAAATTCATCATTACGGATTAAACCACTTACAATTTCAAGTTTCTGGGCAGGCGAAACCCTTGCAAATACAGTCGTTGAAGACACCAGTTTTTCATATCCCGGGCTATCCTCAGATCCCGATCCGCTAAGCATCTGTCCGGTCACTACCTGGGTATCATTTTTGGCAATACCCAGTTCGCGGGCAATATTAATAGCTGTTTCAGGATGGTCTCCGGTAATCATAAGCACTTTAATTCCGGCATCATGGCATTCAATAATCGATTGCTTAGCCTCGGGGCGCAAGGGATCGATAAAACCCACCAAACCAACAAATGTCAGGGAAGGAATATCTTCATCGGTGTAATTCTCTTTTTTTTCAAAATCAGGATATTTACCACTGGCAAAAGCCAATACCCGGTACCCGTCCCCGGCCATTTTATCAGCTTCGCGTTGTATGTTCCGTGTATCGATACCCTGCACCGAACCCTTTACGAGCATAGTGTCGCAAAAGTCAAGAATGGTTTCTACAGCGCCTTTCATGCTAATATAAACATCTTCTTTCAAATAGGAGAAAGAAGCAGAATATTTTCTTTCTGATTCGTAGGGTATTTTTCCCAGGGCAGCTTTTTCTTTCCTCCTTTTATTTGGATCCACACCTAATTTATAACTCATACCCAACAAGGCTACATCCATGGCATCCCCATGGTGGACCCATTTATCGTTTTCCTTTGTCAAGGATGCTTCATTGGCAAAAACGGCAATCCTGTTTAATTCACCAAGTTCTTCTAATTCATTTTCAGATACATCGTGTGCTTCACTTTTATGTTTTAATACCTTTCCGTTTCCGTTGTATCCCTCGCCTGTGATATCAAAAACTTGTCCATCGGGCAACACGATTACACGTGCAGTTTGCTCATTGACAGTGAGTGTACCGGTTTTGTCACTGGCAATAACCGTGCAGCTACCGAGGCTTTCAACGGCATTAAGCTTACGGACAATAACGTTGCGTTTGGCCATTCGCTTGGTGGCTATCGAAAGGGCCACGGTTAAAGCCACGGGCAATCCTTCCGGGATGGCAGAAACTGCCAGGGCTACCACGAAAAAGAATATAGCAGTGATATCCATCCCCTGAAAGCGCAGGATTACAGCTAAAACAGTACTCAATGCTATGATAAAAACACTTATATGCTTTATAAATTTCTCCATACGTTGAACCAGCGGTGGTTTTGCTGACTCTGATCCTGTAACATCCCGTGATATTCTGCCAACTTGTGTATCGAGCCCGGTAGATACCACAACTCCCCATCCCCTGCCTTTCATCACCGTGGCACCGCCAAATGCCATATTGGTACGTTCGGCAACAGCTGTTTTTTCAGGCATTGCCCCAACCTTTTTATTAGCGGCAATAGATTCACCAGTCAGAAAACTTTCGTCCACCTCCAAATTCATCGCTTCCATTAACCGGATATCGGCTGCAACCCTCACCCCTGATTCAAGCAGGATAATATCGCCTGGCACAACTTCCTCCGATAGTATTTCAACTTCTTTGCCGTCGCGTTTTACCCTGGTTTTAAACTTAAGCATGCTTTGCAGGCCAGCAGCACTTTTTTCGGCATTATACTCCTGATAGGCTCCAAGAAAAGTATTAATAGAAATCACCAAAAAAATAAAAATCGCATCTTTTTCTTCACCAATAACTAATGAAGCAATGGCAGCAGCTAAAAGCACAAACACCAGCGGATTTAAAAACTGGTGAAGAATAATTCGCCATAAAGGAACTTCTTTCGCTTTCTGAAGCTTGTTTTTACCATAAAACTCCAGGCGTCGATTTACTTCATCAACCGAGAGCCCGTCTTTCGAAGTGCTTAATATATCGTAAACCTCCTCTTGTTCAATTGTATGCCAAGGCTTTCCGGCTAACTTGTCATGATAGTTCATAGATATTCGATTTGATTTAAGAATGCAATAGATATATATTTCGTTAGCTAAACCTGATAATAAAAAGCAAAAATCATTTTTTTTCAAAAATACGAATAAAATGACAGAAGATAAATAATCTTTTTTTCGATGATTACTAGGGAAAAATGGTAATTGTTGCAGGAAGCGGGCAAGATAACCTGATGGTTGCATTTCAGGCCAATACAAAATTGGGAGCCAATTTAAAAGATTCGCATTCTGATGATTCACAACGCTTGCCCATATCGGCAACCTACATTATCGAAAAAAATGGAACAATCGTCTGGCGCCAGTTTAACCCCGATTACAAGAAACGGTCAACGGTGAAAAAAATACTTGAAAATCTTTCTAAATAACGGCCATTTTTGTTAATTTAGAATCATAAAAATATTATAAAACCTGACTCGCTGGAGTTTTGAAAATCCTGAATATCGATAGTGATACGTCAATAGTGACAACTGCCGGAGAACAGAAATTGTTAAAACAATCCGTTGAGGATGATTTAAAAGTTAAATTTTGCCCACTATACCAATAAGTTTACAAAGAAGAAATTCAAAAACAGAAAAAAACTTTGTGTGCTTTAAATCTTCGAGGGAGATAAAAATGTTTCCCACTAAGACACTAAGGCCACTAAGAAAAAATATAATAAACCCTTTGTGTGCTTTGTGCCTTTGTGGGAGAAATAAAAAAAGTTGCCCACTAAGACACTAAGACTGGGGTGTGAAATAAAGATAGTTTAAGTTACTGCAAGAATTTTTATCAATTTCC
>CAZKIR010000515.1:0-3017 GCA_964552835.1 uncultured Bacteroidales bacterium | reverse complement strand
TTGGCAGAACTATAATCATCGTTGGGTTCTGAATCAATTGGCTGGGAGGTAGCGGTAAAGGTGTTTGAAAGTGTATAATCCCCTGACGAATAATTGTCATTCACGAAAATATAATAAGTACCTTTTTTCAGGTTTTCATAGGTTAAGGTGTCATTTTGGCCTAATCCTCCGCATTGATCGCAATTTTTCATATATGATGTGCCATCCTGGTCAAATAATTCAATATCTCCGTTATAGGTTGATGCACAAGAGATGACAAGCATAAGTTGTCCATCAAAAACCGTTGTGACTTTGAACCAGTCGCTGTCATCATCCCCTTCACCAATATTACCTGAAATTGAACCATTTAATGATAAGGTATTCGCGGCGTCATAGGTATCATTCGGTTCACTTTCGATATCATCTGATCCTTCGGAAATAACCGTGATGTAATCTACCTTGGTTTCCGTGTCAGTCGTACTTCCGTCGCCCACTTCCAGGCTCACCGTGTAGGTGCCTTCTGTATCGTAAGTATAGGATGGGTTTTGTAATGTTGCGTCTTCCACTCCATCGTTATCAAAATCCCAGCTCCAACTTGTTGGCGAACCCGTGGTTTGGTCGGTAAACTGGACAGCCAATGGGGCATTCCCTGTCGTGTTGTTTGATGTAAAATCAGCTGTTAGGCTTGACGGGGCTTCCGAAACATAGGTTATCCTGGCAACCCAGCCCGCCTTACTAACTGAACCATCCGAGGTAAATACGAAAGTCAGGGCTCCTGAGGTGCTGGTAGCAGTTATGGTATCAGCAGGGTTATCATTATCAAAAGTTCCGATGAGCGAGGCTGAAGTATTCTCCCCATCATACACCTCAAGTGGATCATATTCACCTTCTAAATCAAAAGAATCAAATATTACCAGTAGCTTTTCGCCGGTCGTTGCTGGTACAATGGTAAGGGTATCGTTTGCATTGTTCGAATAGTCAGCATCAGGTCCCCCGTCGTCTACGAAAATGGCCGAGTCCCTTGAAACAATACCCGTGGTCATGTACACGGAATCGGTAGGGTTTGATTGGGTAGTGGTAACCGTGATATAATCCACCTTGGTTTCCGTGTCAGTCGTACTTCCGTCGCCCACTTCCAGGCTTACCGTGTAGTTGCCTGACGAGGCATACTCGTGGCTGGGGTTTTGATCGGTACTGTTTGAACCGTCGCCGAAATCCCAACTCCAGCTGGTGGCACCTGTAGATTGATCCGTGAAATTCACGGTCAGGGGCGCTTCGCCCGATGTTTGATCGGCCGTGAAAGCCGCGGCCAAAGATGCCGTGATGCCGGTCTCGTACTTGAGGATAGCCCCGGAGTTTCCGACCATTACCACGTCCGTGCCCATGGCTGACAGGCCGTTCATATATATCCCGGTCACGTTTTCAACCTCGTTCCAGTTTTCGCCCCCGTCAGTCGTTTTAAAAAACAAACCGGCACCGCCTACCGTGAAACCGTTGTTTTCATCCAGGAAGACAATATCTTCCAAATCAAATCCAAAGGAGCTTGGAATGGTTTGTTCTGTCCATGTATCGCCCCCATCCGTGGTTTTGATGACGGTTTCATCATCCCCGCAAAGGTAGCCCATGGAATCGTTCACGAAATAAATCGCGTTCATTTGTTCTGAAACCGGTGAGGTGATTTCTGTCCAGCTTGAACCACCGTCCGTGGTTTTTAATATGATGGCCGTGTTATAGCCGCCGCCAATCACCAGGCCATTGTTTTCATCAAAAAAGTGGATATCATATATTTCATCAGTGCCAAACTCGGTTATTGTCCCACCTGTCCATGTTACCCCAGCATCGATTGATTTCGTGAAGGTGCCATTATACCCGCCGGCATAGATGGTACTGTTCCCGGCCACTTCAACAGCATAAAGGGTTTTTGACACATCAGAAGTAGCCGTTGTATAATTCGTGCCTCCGTCCGTGGTGGCCAGTATTATTCCTGAAGTCCCCACGGCGATCATGGTGTTTTCGTCCACGGCATCCAGGGCATACAAGTTCACGGAAGAATGTTGTTTGGTCCAATTATTTCCCGCGTCTGTTGTTTTCATGATATAGCCCTCGTACGAAACGGCCCAGCCCGTGGTGTTGCTCACGAAGCCAACATCTTTCTTGCTGCTGTACTCGTCCGAGAAAGCAAAATCCCATGATTCACCAGCATCCGCGGTATTCAGGATCGCGCCTTCGCCCCCGAGAACCAAACCGTCGGTAGAAGAAGTGAAATGCACGGAGAGTAAATCCATATCAATGTTCGTGTATTTTTTAGTCCACGAGCCCCCCGCGTCGGTTGTTTTATAGATGTAATATGTTCCGGTGGCATAACCCGTGTTCACATCAGTGAAATAAACACTTTTGAAATCCGTGTAAATGGCATCGGAATCATAAGTTGGGTAATTAGGCCCGGAAAAAGGATACAGGGACCAGTTTAGCCCGGCATCGGTAGTTTTTAATACCACGCCATTGTAACCGACAATATATCCCGTGTTGCTATCGGTAAACCAAATGTCGGAAAGGGTTTCGTCCACGGGGCAATGAATGGTGTCCCAGGTACTCCCGCCGTCCGTGGTACGGATAATGTCATCATACCCTATGGCAAAGCCGAGCGAGTTGCTCGCGAAATAAACATCTGTCAGGTAATCGCTTGTCGCGTCCGTGGCAATGCTTGTCCAACTACTGCCCCCGTCGGAAGTTTGGTATAGCCCATCGCCCTTGGTGGCCGCGTAGCCGTTCGAGGCATCCAGGAAATGTATCCCTTTCACCATATAACTACTTACAGAAGTAGCTGCTGTCCAACTGGTAGCCCCGTCGGTGGTTTTATACATTTTTCCGCTCTCACCGGCCACGAAACCGGTATTGGCATCCACGAAATAGATGCTTAGCATGCCCTTTTCCGTGTTAATCCTGTCCAGTTCCCAACTTGTGCCACCATCCGTGGTTTTGATGATGGTCCCGTGGGATCCACAAGCGAACCCGTTGCTGGCATCCACGAAATGGTT
>CAZKIR010000514.1:0-3017 GCA_964552835.1 uncultured Bacteroidales bacterium | reverse complement strand
TGACCTTTGGGTTATGAGCCCAACGAGCTACCAACTGCTCCACCCCGCAATATATATTTTCAAAAAATCAAATCAACTTATCAAAGGACTTGAACCGATGTCCGCCTAATTGGCGGATATGAGCCCAACGAACCGCTCATTAGCAGTTTCACCTTTTAATAGATAGTAAATAAGAGCGTTCCAAATGCTAAACGGCTTTTATGCAAGTGCAACGATCCTTAAGCCATCATTTTCCGCAATGGGACTGCAAATTTAAATTTTGTTTTAGTAAAATCAAAAATTTATCCTAATTTTGTTTCAAATTATGTGAACTTTTACTGTAATAAGGAAATTTTATGCCTAGAGTATTTAAGCCCGTGGACATTACGAAAGAGGAAAAAGAAGTAAAGAAGGATTACTTTGATCGGCATACACCAAGGATTATTTGTGAAGATACGGCGAAGAAGGGTGAAAAATTCAAGATAAAAGTAATTATCGGGAGCCAATATGAGCACCCGGACGAGCCGGATCATTATATTCAATACGTGCAATTATGGAACCGGGAAACTTTTTTGGCAGAAGCCCATTTTACACCAGGGACCCTTGGTAATAAACCCGATCACGTGGAAATCGATTTTTACATCGTGCCTTCCGTGAGCATGAACTTGGCAGCCATGTCGGTATGCACCAAACACGGCCTTTGGCAAAGCGAGGAACGCGCCGTGAAAGTGGTAGGCATAACTTAACATTGATTAAACTGATTTTTTTATGAAGTTTAAAAATTTTATCAAGCGCCTTAAACAACCCTATCGCCTTATGGTATTTCAAGATAAGACCTACCAAGAGGTTTGGGGCATTAGGGTAAGCCGGTTGGGCCTGTATTTTTTTTCTTTTTTCATGTTCATTATCATGATAGGCCTTTTTCTTTTACTGGCCATTTACACGCCGATGAAGCAATTTATACCAGGTTACCCGAGTGACGAGGTAAAAGAAAAAATGGCCCTGGCCGCGATGAAACTCGATTCTTTAGAGACCCGGCTTATGCAGCAAGACAGGTATTTCTCGAATTTAAATAGTATTGTCTCGGGCGGTGAGTTGAATAATTACGATAAACAGCCAGATAACGATACCTTGGTATTGTATGACAATATCGAGTTTAGCCGTTCAGAACATGATTCTATACTACGGCAACAGATTGAACGTGAAGAACAATATAGCTTATTTGCCTCTACCAGGAACAAGGGCAGGATGAATTTCGTGAATTTGCATTTTTTTCCACCTCTTAAGGGTTTGGTAACCAATTCGTTTAATCTTGAAGAAAGCCATTACGGTACTGATATCGTTTCTTCACCAAACAAAGTGGTTTCCGCTGTTTTAGATGGTACGGTAATCATGTCCACATGGACCCTCGAAACTGGGCATATCATACAAATACAACACGAGAATAATTTACTTTCAATTTACAAGCATAATTCTGAAATACTTAAAAAAACAGGAAATCATGTAAAGGCTGGCGAAGCCATCGCGATCGTTGGAAATTCTGGTGAATTGACAACGGGCCCCCATTTGCATTTTGAATTATGGCATGACGGGAAACCTTTAGACCCGGAGGATTATATCATTTTCTAAGGAAAGGATTGCATGAAAAAACATATAGCTATTTTAGGTTCAACAGGTTCTATAGGTACTCAAGCCTTAGATGTTATTTCGGCACACCTTGATCTATTCGAAATTGAAGTCCTTACGGCTAATAATAACGTGGATTTACTTGTTAAACAAGTTGATAAATATCAACCTAATGCTGTGGTTATTGGAAACGAGGGCAAGTACCAGGAGCTTTCGGTTGCCCTTGAAAAATACCCCGTGAAAGTGTATGCCGGCCTGGAAGCCATGTGTCAAGTTGTTGATATGGATGGGATTGATATCGTGTTAACGGCCTTGGTTGGTTATGCCGGGCTGGAGCCTACCATTCGCGCGTTGAAAGCGAAAAAACATGTTGCCCTGGCTAACAAAGAAACCATGGTAGTTGCAGGTGAACTGGTTTCGCGTTTGGCCATTGAAAACGGGGTACATATCTTGCCCGTTGATTCAGAACATTCAGCTATTTATCAATGTTTGATAGGAGAAGAAGGTAACCCGATTGAAAAAATTATATTAACTGCTTCAGGTGGGCCTTTTCGGGAATGGAGTATGGAAGAAATGGAGCATGTAACCCTTGAACAGGCGCTGGATCACCCGAACTGGTGTATGGGAAACAAGATTACAATTGATTCGGCAAGCTTGATGAACAAAGGCTTGGAAGCCATAGAGGCGAAATGGCTTTTTGATCTTAAACCAAATCAGATCGAGGTTATCATTCACCCCCAATCCATTATTCATTCCCTCGTGCAATTTGAGGATGGTTCCATGAAAGCCCAGATGGGGCTTCCCGATATGCGTTTGCCGATACAATATGCCCTGGGGTTCCCGAAAAGGCTAAAAAATAAATTCCCGCGATTTGATTTTCTTGCATACCCGGGATTAAATTTTGAAAAACCGGATTTCGTGAAATTTAGAAATTTGGCCCTAGCCTTTCAGGCCATGAAAAAAGGCGGCAATATGCCTTGTATCCTAAACGCTGCTAATGAAGTAGCGGTCGAGTTATTTTTGCGCGAGCAAATCGGGTTCAGGCAAATGTCAGATTTAATTGAAAAAACCATGGAAAAAGCTACCTTTGTAGCACACCCTAGTTATGAAGAATACAAGGAATCTGATAGCGAATCACGTAGAATAACCCACTCATTAATTGGAGTTTAGTAAGATGGAAGTAATAATTAAGATCGCGCAATTTTTATTGAGCCTTTCTATTTTGATTATTTTGCACGAGTTAGGGCATTTTTTATTGGCAAAATTATTCAAGACCAGGGTCGAAAAATTTTACTTGTTTTTTAACCCGGGCTTTTCCTTGTTTAAATTTAAGAAAGGAGAAACGGAATACGGGGTTGGTTGGCTGCCCCTGGGCGGGTTCGTGAAAATATCAGGAATGATTGACGAGTCTA
>CAZKIR010000513.1:2575-3022 GCA_964552835.1 uncultured Bacteroidales bacterium | reverse complement strand
ACTTTTTTAAAATTAATAACACAATTCTAATAATATTATTATTTTTGTGGTGTTACAAATATATTATTCGTGTTACCATTGGGTGTAAAATATTCTGTTTTTCTTATATTGTTTACTCGTGTAGTTGCTATATCGCAAACATGCACGATCAGTGGATATATTAAAAGTGAAAAAGAAAAACCTGTTACAGGTGCACACGTGATTTTGAATAACCATAACATAAATACTATCACGAATAATGAAGGATATTTTGAATTTAAGAATATTGCCAAAGGAAATTACCTGGTTACAATAAGCGCGATAGGATTTGAAAATTACAACAAGAAATTATTCATACTTACAGACAACAACATTAATCTGAATATTACCCTGAAGCAATCAAATGTGCCGCTTAATGAAGTTGTTATCAAAGGTACTTCAAAAGCAACGGCCATTGATGAGAGTGGG
>CAZKIR010000513.1:0-2565 GCA_964552835.1 uncultured Bacteroidales bacterium | reverse complement strand
GCTGCAAAAGGGATAAAACTTGATGATATACAATCATCTTCCTTCGAGGCAGACAGGCTACTGTCCAGATCATCAGGTGTAAAAATCCGGCAATCGGGCGGCATTGGCAGCAGCATGGATATTTCGATCAACGGTTTATCAGGCAAAATGGTAAAATATTTCTACAATGGCATCCCTGTCAGTTCCAACTATCTTTCACCATTATACTCGGTTCCCCTCAACACCCTGGAACATATTGAAGTTTACAAGGGGGTAATTCCCTCCTATTTGATATCCGATGCTTTGGGCGGGGCAATAAACCTTGTTTCCTACCCGCCAAATAAAGATTATATTGATGTTACAACTGAAACAGGCAGTTACGGCCTAATCTGGACTTTTGCAGGAGCTCAAAAAAAATTTACAAATGGGATTTTCACGGGAGGATATGTCAGCTATTTAAAGTCAAACAACAATTACCCTGTTGATGTTGAAGTAAGCGACCTTACTACCGGAAGGGTCAAGACAGACGAAGTAGAAAGGTTTCATGACAGGTTCTCGGTCTTCTCGGGAAAAGCAAAAATTGGATGGAAAAATAATAAAAACGGGGATCTGCTTTACTCGACATTTCAGCTAAATGTAACAGATAAAGAGATACAACATGGCATTTTGATGGAAAATCCTGTCGGAGAGGCATTTGTAAACGCGAAATCCTTTGAAAACAAGTTTTTTTATAAGAAAGACAGTTTAATGAATGGCCGGTTGTTTCTTAACATAATCAATTCTTTAAGGTTTAGTGAAATACAATATACCGACAGCACGCGAAACATTTACAACTGGTATGGTAAAATTACCGGGCAAAGAATAACCGGAAACGAGATATACCATTACGATGTACCCCATAACAGCCTGGTAAAACCACTAAACAATCATTTTAAAATAGCAGGAAAATATTTATTCGAGAAAGGTTTAGAGTTTCATCCTACCATGCTATATTCGTTCTACCAGCGTACCGGGTCAGATCCTTTAGCTGCTGAAGAAAATGGAACAGACCCTTACGGTGCCGTGCCAACAGTACATAAAATTGCTTCGGCTTTCTCTCTAAAAAAACTTTACTTTTCAAAGCTTGAAAGCGTAACGGGAATAAAAATACATTATTTTCACGCGTCACAGTCGAAAACACAACTAAACAACAATAAAATTGAAGCTTCCGGATTTTACCCGGGAGCCTGGCAAATGTTCCAGCTTCACTTATTCCCGCGGTTGCGTGTATTTTCTTCGTACGAGTATGCATACAGGTTGCCTGACGAAAATGAATTATTTGGAAACGTGGTGACTACGTCACCCAATACATCACTAAAACCCGAAAAGAGCCATAATATAAATGCAGGCTTCAATTTAACATTGAGCCCTGGAAAAATGACCGTACACCTTAAAGGAAACGGATTTTTACGTGAAATCAAAGACATAATTTTTCTTGGCTTTCCTGTACACGGTGCGCACTATAGCAATATTTTCAGCACCAGGTCATACGGTACAGAGTTCGACCTGAAAGCCAGGTACAGGCATATCAGCTTAGCAGGCAACATTACCTGGCAGGAACTTAGAAATATGAGCTATTACAACTACGATGGCACCCCTTCGGTAAATTATTACAATACCCGTTTGCCCAATATTCCTTGGCTGTTTTCAAGGGCCAGCCTTAGCTGGAAAAAACAGGGCTTTGTATTTAAAAACATTACCACGAAAATATTCACCGATTATTATTACACGCACAACTACTTCTTAAGGCCTGAAACAGATGGAGGGGGAAGCAGTAAATATACAATCCCCAACCAATCGATAGTGAATGCAGGCATTACTGAATTTTTCGATAAATTAAAATGTTCGGCAGGATTTGAAATCCGCAATGTTTTTAATGTAAAAGCTTATGACCACTTTAAAGTGCAAAAACCAGGTAGAACATATCATGTAACAATCAGATACGTAATGAAATAAATTATGAATAACAGACTTGTTTTAATTCTACTAACCATTTTTTTGTTCAGTTGCGAAAAAAATGAAATTCCTGATATCGCGGGTTCGGGTGAAGGATACGTGCTCGTTACAACACCTTCTTTTGTTTCCCCTACAAGTTATTTGCAGGTTGCAGGATCACTGGATACAACAGCCATTGACAATTCAAATGCCATGGAATACATGTCGGCAGGATTATTTAAATACAATAACATGTATTTCAGCGCCAACTATTCTGACAATTTTATTGTCCGCTTTATTATAAATGATAATGGCAAGCTGCAGGAAGATGTAAAGATTAATTTAGGCGGCAAACCCGGCAGGATATGGTTTAAAAATAAAAATACTGCCTATACCTATGAAAACACTTCGTTTAAAGTAATAGTTTTTGACCCCTCGGAAATGATCATTAAAGAAACCATTGACCTTTCCGAGGTTAAAAGAAATGATGTGCCATTTATGGAATTGTATGACATCATTGAAAGAGACGGCAAATTATTTGTGCCGCTGATTTTATCTCTACAATGGCACAGCACGGCGCTTGATTCGGTGCATATTGCCGTGGTCGACCTG
>CAZKIR010000512.1:0-3031 GCA_964552835.1 uncultured Bacteroidales bacterium | reverse complement strand
TTACTGAATTTTAATCTAATGTTTTAAGAACCAGTTATTTTTTTGCTACTTTTCAACTTTCTTTTTTAAAACAGGGAAGGCCAACCTATCATTATTTTATCCAATTGGAGTATTCTTAAATAATACACGGGCTTCCCTTTTTTTAAAATATTTCAAGTAACCATTTAATTTAAGTAGTATGACTGATCTTAATGATGTAAAAGTAAACGAGTTCATGGCAAAGGTAATTGCCAAGAACCCGGGGGAGACAGAATTTCACCAGGCCGTTCAAGAAGTGGCCGAATCGCTCTTGCCATTTATCGAGGAAAACCCCAAGTACAAGGCGGCTAAAATCCTTGAACGCATGGTAGAACCGGAAAGGGTTGTAATTTTTCGGGTACCATGGTTGGACGACAACGGGAACGTGCAAGTTAACCGGGGTTTCCGGATTGAGATGAACAGCGCCATAGGGCCTTACAAAGGCGGCCTGCGGTTTCACCCTACCGTGAACCTGGGTATTTTAAAATTCCTGGCTTTTGAACAGGTGTTTAAAAATAGCCTCACATCTTTGCCCATGGGCGGTGGCAAAGGGGGATCGGATTTCGACCCCAAACAAAAATCAGACAATGAAATCATGCGTTTTTGCCAAAGTTTCATGACCGAACTTCAACGGCATATTGGCCCTAATACAGACGTGCCAGCAGGGGATATCGGCGTGGGCGGCCGGGAAATTGGCTACATGTTTGGCCAGTATAAAAAAATCCGGAACGAGTTCACGGGCGTGCTCACCGGCAAAGGAATCGAATGGGGCGGTAGCTTGATACGTCCCGAGGCCACGGGCTATGGGGCCGTGTATTTTACCCAGGAAATGCTCAAAACCAAGGGCGATAGCATCAAGGGAAAAACCGTGCTGGTCTCCGGTTCAGGCAACGTGGCACAGTACGCTACAGAAAAAGTAATCGAGCTGGGCGGAAAAGTGGTGACCTTGTCTGATTCAGGTGGCTACATCTACGACCCGGACGGAATTGATAAAGAAAAACTGGAATTCGTGATGGAACTCAAAAATATCCAGCGCGGAAGGATTAAAGAATATGCCGAGAAGTATAACGTGAAATACGTGGAAGGTAAAACCCCATGGGGCGAAAAAGGGGAAATCGCCTTGCCATGTGCCACCCAAAACGAGATAAACGAGGAAGATGCTAAAATTTTGGTGCAAAACGGTTGCACTGCCATAGCAGAAGGGGCCAACATGCCTTCTACCCAGGGCGCCGTGGAAGTGTTCCTTGAAAAGAAAGTATTTTATGGCCCGGGAAAAGCAGCTAATGCCGGGGGCGTGGCCGTTTCCGGATTGGAAATGACCCAAAATTCCATGCGCCTGCCATGGACCCGGGAAGAGGTTGACGAAAAACTTCAGCAAATTATGGTGAACATCCATGAAAACTGTACCAAAAACGGGAAAGAAAGCGATGGCTTTGTCAATTACGTGAAAGGCGCCAACATAAGCGGTTTCCTGAAAGTAGCCGAAGCCATGTTGTCGCAAGGCGTGGTTTAATTTTTGGCCAGAAAGAGCTTTTGTCCATACATTTTTCAATATTTCAAGCGGCCTTTTTCACGCTGAAAAAGGCTGCTTTTTTTGTACCTGGCCATTGATATAAAATAACCATTTAATAAACAGCTGATTATTTATGATTAAATAAACCAATGGTTGATTTCGAAAAAATGGTTTTGATCATGATTGTAATATAATTGTTTTTAGTAAATTAATAATTGATAAGAGGTATGCTGGCTTAAATAAAAAATTGAAGGTATGGGAATTATGGGCTAGAAAAACATTTCTACCTATTGCTCGTTGTTAAAAAATAGCTCGCGCAAAATGATCCGTGGTCCATTAAAAAATCAAAAAAAAATACCACTTTTGCACTTTACCATAAAAAAACAAAAAATGGAACAAAACAACAGCAAAGCACTTTGGAACTTGATTCTTAATATTATTTTGCCCGTTATCATCCTGACAAAATTTAGTAGCGATAAATACTTTGGTACCATGCCGGCTTTTATCATCGCCCTGGCATTGCCCATTGGCTATGGTGTGTATGATTTTTTTAAAGAACGAAAAACCAACATGTTTTCAATTATCGGGCTGGTGAGTGTTTTGCTAACAGGCGCAATCGGGCTGTTAGAGCTGGACCCCAAGTGGATCGCTATCAAGGAATCCGCCATCCCGCTTTTTATCGGGCTCGTGGTCATTGTTACCAATTTCACGGGCAAGCCCTTGTTAAACAAGTTGTTGTTTAACGAGGCCATCGTCAACAAAAGCCGTGTTGACCAGTTACTGGAAGAAAAAAATCAAACCAGCATGTTTAACCGTGCCCTGAAAAAAGCAAATTCCTGGTTGGCCGTCTCTTTCTTTTTCTCGGCCGTGTTGAATTTCATGTTGGCCAAGATGATCGTGACCAGCCCGGCCGGTACCGAGGCGTTTAACAAGGAAATCGGGCGCATGACCGCCCTCAGTTTCCCGGTAATCGCGATACCTTCCACGATTTTTCTTTTTATTATCCTCGCCCAACTTGTTAAATCCCTTAAAACCCTTACAGGCCTTAGCCTGGAAGAAATCATGAAAAGCAAGTAGCCCTCGGGCCGGGGAGCGGCCTTTCTTAACGCGTGGTGTCGCATTCACAGGTTAAGCGGTCGCCCTCCCTGACAGGGTTTGGCTTTATCCTGGCTTTAAAAATATAAGGCCTGGAAAATGGCCTTGCATAACCATAAGAAATTTGACCCTGACAGGATGAAGGTTCTCGAAAAAAAAAACAAATGATTGAACGTTTTTGCTTCAATGTTGTTCCCCAAAAAAAAGATTAACCATTTCATCACATGTACGGTTTTTTTAAAATGCCTTACATGGGAAATTTGAAAAAAAAGTGGAATATCCTTGCGTGTCTAACAAGGCTGTTGTTACTTTGTAATTAATTTACTAATAATAAATAATTATTATCATGAAAAAAGCACAAGCAAACGACAAAGTTAAAGTTCACTATAAAGGGACACTTAGCAG
>CAZKIR010000511.1:0-3039 GCA_964552835.1 uncultured Bacteroidales bacterium | reverse complement strand
ATTTTAAATTCTTCTCCATTAATAATCTCTTCTTCATCAAAATCTAATTCTATTTCAATTTCTTTTTTATTTACACTCCCCCCATTTTCTTCTTGATTATTTGATGAACAGTTGTTTTATGGCGGTAAACATCGTGTAATGATAGATGAACGGCCCTATTTTTTGACGAGTGAAAAATGAAATACTAGATTTTTTTTAATTCCGCGACCAGGTTGTCGCTTAGGCCCAGGCCTAATTTTTTTCGTAACCTGTGCCTGGCCACGTCAATGGCATTCGGGGTTTGGAAAGTGACGGCGCAAATTTCTTTGGTGGAAAGGTTCAGCCGTAAGAAAGCGCAGAGTTTCATATCGTTCGGGGTAAGGCCGGGGTGTTTCAGGTTTAGCCGTTTATAAAAGGTGTCATTGATTTCCGAGAATTTTTCTTCAAATTCCGTGGAAAAGTTGGTGACATCTTCTTGCTTGATCAAGTTTTTAATGGAACGGATTTTTTTTATTGCCTTATCGTCTTCTAAAAGGCTGCTTAATTGGTCCAGTTGCCCGGTGATTTCTTTGAACAACCCGGAATTCTGGGACAAGAACATGGCCTTTGATATAATTTCCTTGTTCTTGAATTGTAATTCGTTGGTTAGGTTGATATTTTTTTGCCGCTCTATTTCTTTTTCTTTTATGAGCAGTTGCTTTAGTTGCTCCTTACTTTTCTTAAAAGTATCTACCAATAATAGCATGGAGCGGATTCGTGCCACTAGTTCGAGTTCGTCGATGGGTTTCCGGATAAAATCCACCGCCCCTGATTCAAAGGCTTTTTTCAGGTTCTCGGAGGTGGTCATGCGGCCGGTGCAAAAAATAACCGGGATATCTTTTGTTTCCGGGCATTCGCGAAGTTCTCGCGTCACATCGATGCCGTTTAAGTCTGGCATTTCCCAGTCAGTAATTATAAGGTCAGGGAATTCCTTCCTGGCAATCCGTAATGCATCTATGCCCGAGAGTGTTTGTAAAAACTCGTACCCGAGTTTATGCTGCTCGATCATTTCAATGATAGTGAGCAATGAATCCGGGTCATCGTCAACAATCAAAATCTTGTGTGCCTTCTTTTCCACGTGTGTCATTTTTTTCTATTTCATCAATCAGTTCGATATATTTTTCATTATTTCCTGAAAAAACAGCTTCTTTCAGGTTTTCAACCCATTCTCCGCCCTCGTTTTGCCCTTCTGCTGGAGCATAAGTTTTTATTGTATTCCTGATTTTCGTGATCTCGTATATTTGGAGTTCCCTGAGCTTTTTTACCAAGGGTATAAGGGATTCCCTGGCTTTGCCCGTTACCGGGATGGTATCTTTCTTTGGCCTTTTGCCACCATGTTTAAACGGAAGGGTAAACCATATTTTTGTCCCTTTTGATTGCCCATGCCCGACCCCTATGCCGCCACCGTGTGATTGTATGGCTAACTTGCAATAGGTAAGCCCTATGCCCGTGGAGAATTTTTCTTTTTTGCCGCTGGTAAATTTTTGAAATATTTTATTTCTTAGTTGGGCCGGTATGCCTTCCCCTTCATCTTCAATAAAGGTAATAATTTGCTCTTGGTAGTCACCGTGCAGGTGGGCATAAATTTTTATATTTCCTTGCTCGTAGGAATGTTTTATGGCATTTGACAAGAGGTTCACGAATACCCGTTCGATAATATTGTTGTCCAGGTAAATATATATACTGGGCTCGATCTGGTTAAAAAGATTTATTTTTTTCTCGGGGTGTAGGCCTTTAACTTGCTTTATGGCATTGTTGGCTATGGATTTGAGGTGCGAATTCTCTGGTTTTATCTCCATCTTGGCCTCTTCAAATTTTTGTATGTCCAGTAAGTTCATCACGAGGTTTAACATTTTTCGGCCTGTTTCTTCCACGAACTCTGGATTATTGACTTTTAACGGGTTTTTAGATATGTTTATTAAAGTGTTAAGAGGGGCTTTCAGATCGTGGATCAGCATGTTTGTCATGTTGTTCTTGAAACCTTCCAGTTCTTTTAATTTTTCATACGCTGTTTTAAGGTGCACGGCTTGTTTTTCAAGTGTGGTTTTTTGGGCCTGCACTTCATGGGTCCGGATGTTAATTTCTTGTTCAAGGTTTTTATTAATGTAGTTTAATTCTTTGCTCATGCTTTCAATTTTATCAAATGATTTTGAAAAGCGGTCGGATAAAAGGGAAGCTTGAGTAAAAACAAAAATAAAAAGGCCAAGGGAAGAAAAATTTCCCGTGGAAATCACTTGCATGTGGTATAGCACGTCGTTTAAAACAGTTAAAAAGAACAGGAAGAACCCGAGCACAACGATTCCCGAGTTTTCTCGTTTGTTTATAAAAGCCTTGAAAGTAACAAGAAATGTGATGATTGTCCCGGCAAGGATAAACAGCCTGTATGCGTCAGAAGTGCACGAATGCACCGTGATCGGGGTTGCCAGCACGAACAGGCTGAACAACGCGGCGATTGAAACAATGGTACTTATGATGGCCTTTGGAAAATCGCGCGGGAACATGTGGTAAATAAACAATGTAAACGGGATGACAGTAAGATAAAGTGACATCCGCATGATGGTAAAAGTAAGCGAAAAGTTCGCGCTTGGAAAAAGGATCATGAATATTTCACTAACGATAAGAAAGTAAATGCTAAGGACCAGGCAGGTGGAGCCAAAATACAAGTAAGATAAGTTTCGGGCTTTACGGCTAAAGAAAATGCCGAAATGATATAACATCATGATTATATAACTGCCCAGTAAAAAAGCATAGGCCATGTTTTTGTTGCGTTTCGCGGATAGAATGTTTTCCGGGGCACTTAACTTGACAGGGTATATCAAGCCCGATTTAAAGGTTTTGTAATTGGCTGTTTGCACAATAATCTCGAGGAAGTTGGTGTCCACTTCAAAGGGCCGGGCATGAAAGCGCATCTCCGGGCGATAGCTTCCCGGGCTGGTTGCCACTTGCCCATTATAACCAACTTGTTCACCGTTCACGAAAACTTTAGAGGCGGTCCTTACTTCTTCAGTAGATAGTAAAAGT
>CAZKIR010000510.1:0-3043 GCA_964552835.1 uncultured Bacteroidales bacterium | reverse complement strand
CCACTATATTTAACATAGACCCTTTAATTATCAATCTATCCGTGCAAATATTTATCAGTTTACACGTGTCGCTGTTTGCTTGTTGTTAACGAGTATATAGCTTAATTGTATATGTTTGGTTTTGGCACGGGCACCAGAAGGTGTTTTTCGCGGGTTTATGACTGCAAATTTTATCGTGGAGAATTTCACCGCTAAGCCCTTGGAGGTTTTCTTACGCCAAAAACCCGGTTTTTAACTTTTTTTCTTTTTCAAAGCGTTCCATGGCTAGTTGGATCAACTGGTCAATCAAATCCGTGTATGATATGCCAGTAACCCCCCAAAGCCTGGGGTACATGCTAATTTTCGTGAACCCTGGAATGGTATTGATCTCGTTGACGATAATTTCCCCGCTGGGTTTTAAAAACACGTCTACGCGCCCCAAGCCTTCGCATTCAAGGGTTTTGAATGTCCTCACGGCCAGGTCCTGCACTTTTTTCACGGTCTCTCCGTCCAATTCGGCAGGGGCTACCAGTATGGCACCGCTTTCATCAATATATTTTGCATCATAAGAATAAAAATCATGTTGAGCGATCACTTCTCCTGGCAGTGAGGCCTTGGGGTTGTTGTTGCCCAATACAGCGCATTCTATTTCCCGTCCGTCGATAAACTCTTCCACCACTACTTTTCTGTCGTACCTGAAAGCGAATTGTATAGCTTTTTTCCATTCTTTTTCATGGCCTACCTTGCTTACCCCAACGGATGAACCCATGTTGGCGGGTTTCACGAAAAGGGGCTTGCCGAGGTAATCTTTTATCTCCTGGAAGGATGGCAAGGCCTCGTAATCTTTAAAGGTCATGTATTTACCGATAGGAATGCCGGCATCTTTTAGCAGGCGTTTCATGATGTCCTTGTCCATGCCTACCGCAGACCCCAGCACGCCCGCGCCCACGAAAGGGATGCCCGCGAGTTTTAGCAAGCCCTGGATGGTGCCGTCTTCGCCCAGGGGGCCATGCAAGATAGGGAAAACCACGTCAACCTGTTCTTTGAATGACGGGTTGCTCAGGTCCGTGATTACGCCATGGGATTCAGGGATTATGGCTACCCGGTCACTGGCTTGGTTTAGGTGTATCCTTGATGGGTCATCGTCGTTCAAGATAAAGTTCTCCCCCTCGCTGAGCATCCATTCCCCTTTCTTGTCTATCCCGATAAGGATAGGGTTGTATTTGTCCCGGTTGATGGCCTCGATCACGTTTTTGGCCGATTGCAAGCTTACCTCGTGCTCGGCCGATTTGCCACCAAAAAGAATGCCCACGTTTATTTTCTTGTTGTTTGTCATGTTGCTTGATTAAATCTGTATGTTAACTTGCTTTTACCATCACCGGTTTTATGCCTAAATATAAATTTGGGTAGATGCTGAAGAGGCCAACTTTAGCCTTGATCCATTTTCCCTTGTCTGCTTTAAAATCCCTGCTGATAAAGGGAAATTTATTCCCGTTTTGGCTGTAACAAAAAGTGCACATCGCCTGTTGGTCAACATTTACAAAGCCTAGTGTTTCATATTTTCTTTTAACCACTCGTACCATTTGTCCATGCCTACGCCAGTGGTGGCCGAAAGTTCAAAAAAGGTAAGCCCGGGGTTAATGTGCAAGGCATTTTCTTTTAGCTTGTCCACGTTAAATTGCACGTGGGGCAACAGGTCGGTTTTATTGATGATGCAAATGCCCGTACCCTGGAAAATATATGGGTATTTCATGGGTTTATCGTCCCCTTCGGTCACGCTGATGATGACGGCCCGTTGGTTTTCGCCCAGGTCAAAAAGGGCCGGGCACACCAGGTTGCCAACATTCTCGATTAGCAGGATAGAATTGGGCTGGGGTTCTAGTTTTTTCACGGCCTGGTTTACCATCTTGGCGTCCAGGTGGCAGCCACTGCCCGTGTTTACCTGCACTACGGGCGCCCCCGTGGCCTGGATGCGCTCTGCATCGTTCATGGTTTGTTGGTCGCCCTCGATGACCGCGTAATGTATTTCAGAAGCGGTGTCTTTGATGGTCTTTTCCAGGAGTGTTGTTTTTCCGGCACCAGGCGAGCTGACCAGGTTCAAGGCAAAAATATTCTTGGCTTCCAGGAAGCCCCGGTTGCGTTCGGCCAGCAGGTTGTTCTGGTTCAGGATGTTTTCTTGTATCTCGATTTCCCGTTGTCCCGCGTGATCATGGTCATGAGAATGAGAATGTTCGTGGCCATGATAGGAGTGATCATGATCATGCCCATGTTCGTGATGATGGTGATGCATTTCTTCTTCCCCTGGTTTGCGGACCGTGGTGTGATCCCCTGGTTCCTGACATCCACAAGTGCTGCACATTATTAAATGATTTTAAAGGTTGCGTTAAAGGCCTTGAGCCTCGCGAACAAATGTAGAAAAAGGAAATGAAAAGTCAATGCCCTTTATCTTATTTTATTTTGATGGATTTCACTTGCAGTTCTTTGCCTTGTAATATCTTGTAATCCATGGATTGACAGCGGGGGCAAATTTCAAAAAAATCGTGTAAATCAAATTTATCCCCACACTCCTTGCAGCTGGCGCAAGCTTGTATTTCGTGCAGGATGATTTTCGCGTTGGCCAGGAGCGTGTTTTTCACCGCCTCGTCGAGGGCGGTTTCCAGGGCCTCGATGACCACGCCCGAGAGGCTGCCTACTTCCAGTTCCAGGGTTTCGATTTTTTTCTCTCCCTGTTCCCGGGCATGTTTTTCGGCTATGTCTACAATATTTACGGCCAAAGAAAACTCGTGCATGGTATTTTATTTTCCTTAACGCGAAAGTAAGAAAAGAAAGCTTGATTGGAGTCTTATGAAAACGATATTTTACGAGTATCCCATAAGACGTGTAATAGCGATTTTGAAATTTTTTTTTATTTCTTATAAATATTACAGGTTAATGGAAATAATTAGCACTTATTTTTTTTACATTTACAAGTAGAAATTGAGATTGAAAATTATCGAGTAGATGAAATTTCTTTTTATAATAATTCTGTTGTTTATACAAGTACCACAGATTGCTCACGCGCAAA
>CAZKIR010000509.1:0-3048 GCA_964552835.1 uncultured Bacteroidales bacterium | reverse complement strand
ACCACGATTTCTTCCACGGGAATTGAATGTGCCGAGCCGTGAAGCACGTGCAAGGAGTTTTTTTGTAAATCAAAACGTGGCATGCCCCAGTTATCAGGCCCTAGCATCTCTATGCCCCCGGTAAATAATTTTATGTAAACAAAACCGGGTTGTGGCGTACCGTTCACCGATATTTCGGAGGAATATAAATCAATTTTATCTGGATCGTACAAGGAGGATGGGTTTTCCCACATGATGGGCTTATCCTGGTAAGAAGCATTGCCGATGGACAATCCTTTGGAAGGAAGGATTTCAACCAGTAAACCATTGGTTTCAACATGTAGCCTGTTCGCGTTCGAAGGTTCCCCATCCTGGTGAAAAAGCTTGATTTTAAAATCATTGCCATTGATTATATTGCTTTCGTTTTCGGATAGATTAATGCAATTCAGCGTTTGATCCATTTGGTTTTTTATTAGGTGTATTGATATTTTAAAAGGCTAAAAATAAGCATTAACGGGAATAAAAAAAACTGAATTTTGTTTTCACTTGCTTTTTTGCTAGAAATTTTTGACCAATGGAATGAAAATATCAATGAACTGCTTGGATCATGTGACGGATAAATTTTTAATCCATTTCTTCCCCGATGATCAATACCCAAGGCCCTGGTCCGGGTGTTTCAAAATTCATGCTTGCTGCTTTCACCAAGCCTCTATCCTTAACATTTCCCGTTTTCGGGTCAAACCACTTGTATGGCATACCCACTGGCAATTCTTTTATTTCGATATCATTTTTTTCGGGTAAGTAGGTTATATAAAATACACCGGGTTTGGCCAATAGCATATCATGGTTACAAATGCCAGGGTGTTTTTCCATATCGGCAAAATCCATGTTTTTAAATGCCTTGCTGAGATACCCCACATATTTGCCCCCTTCAAAATGGAGGGCATCTTTCCAACTGACAGGGGCCGAAGACCATTCGCCCCACCCGGGCTCGTCCGGAAACAGTTTCCATTGCCATAAACTGGCTGCACCATATACATGGCCCATGGTACCGCCATGCATTAATTGCATCCAGGCCTCGTGGCCTTGCCACCAGCCCAGGCCAAATTTTCCGCCGCCCATGCCTTCGTAAGTGGGTTCGCCGTTGGCCACCGCTTTGGTGGGCTTGTTATTGTACATTCTTTGTACCTTGTGCGTCAAGTGCTTGCTGTCATGCCCAGTCTGTGCCCATTGAAAATCAAGCCAATTAGCTGATTGGTATGATTTATTATAATGCTCGCAAACATGTTCGCGGCCTTCAGCCCAGGTGGCAATATAATCATCACATGGATTATAATGGATTCCGGTAGGTTGGCCGTACGCGTCCCATTCCTCCACGGTTTCCCCGGCCGGTGCCACGTAAGGCCCCTTGCCATTGTTATCTGCACTGACCAACCACATGGCTGGTCTTGCACCATAGCGGGCCACCAGGTACTTGGCATAACGGGCATATTCTTTTGGCATGGATCACGTTCCGTTTCCCTTCTGAAATTGTCAAAAACCCGTTTTTTACCAATTTGTTTGACCCCTTGTAAGGGGTTGAACTGACCTGGCCTACTTGGCCATTAAGCCCCATGTTGGACTCATCCGAACAATATGTTTGCCAGGTCCAGGTGTTGTTGGCGGCGGGTGGGGCAAAACGGATTTTCCAGGTATTGTCCCCGTCCCAGAATCCCGGGCGGACAATTTCTTGGCCAGCACTGTCTTTGAACACGGCATGGATGTCTACCCTCGTGTAGGGGTTATCATACGTTTTGCTGGAAGTAAGCGTGATTTCATATTCTTGCCATTGCCCGATGGTGGCAATCGGATCGGTTTTTTGGCAAGCGTTCATGATAAGGAAACTGAACACCAAAAATAAATAGATTTTTCCCATGATGTTTTTTTATAGTGTTTATGATATTATCCCGTCCCGCCTGTTTTATCGAAAAAGATATACAATCCCCGTGCGGGGGGTGGTTTCGTCCCCGACTTTTAGCACGTAATAATAAACGCCCTCGGGGGCATCATTGCCTGATGGGGTTTTCCCGTCCCAGATAACAATCGTGCTGTTTTGTTCAAAAACAACGGCCCCGGTCCGGCTAAAAATGCTTATATTCAAAGGGGTTACCCCATCATGCCCGATGGTGAGCAAGTCGTTTGGGCCGCTATTATTAGGAGAAAATGCCGTGGCACCATCTGTCATGGGGATTGGTTCCCCGCTATTTTCGAATTTTGGGTCTGCTTTCGTGATGTTTAAGTTCAGCGTGGCCGTATCCGCACAGGTTTGTAAGTTATTGTAATAAATTTTGATCGAAACCGAATAATTTCCTGAATTCGAATAAAGGTGAGGGTATTTTGAATTTGCTGCTTGGTTCTCGTGTGTTTCCGTTTTTCCATCGCCAAAATCAAATGCATAGGTATATCTTACTGTATCAATATCCCTGGTAAACTCGGAATTATCAACAAAATATTTACGGTATTCCTCCGGGGTAATGGATGTAACGGTAAAGCCGGCCACCGGCTTTTTCAATACCTGGATATCTTTACTAGACGTTTGGTTCCCGTCATTGTTAATGGTGAGCTCAACGGTATAAGGCCCTGGGGAGGCATACGAATGTTTGGGCTTTTCGAGCGTGCTCGTGTTGCCATCACCAAAATCCCATTGCCAGGAAGTAGCCGTGATATCAGAGGAATAATCAAAAGAAACCGAATCGTCCCCGCACACGAGGGTGTTATCCATTATTATCCTGACTGATTGGCCATTAATAAGTAAAAAAGTAAAAAAGGCAATGAAAATCAGCGAGTATCTTTTAAAATGCATCATATTCCCGATAATATTTCCCGTAAATATATGAAATCAGCTTATTTTTTTATTAAATTTTCTCGGTTATTTTTTTAACAATCTTAAGATTATTAAAAAATTCTTTGGCAATGACCCGTATGACCGTATAAGCCGGGATAGCCAGTATCATTCCTATAACCCCCGCCAGATAGCCCGCGGCGAGGATTACCAGGAGAATCTCGAGTGGGTGTGCCTTCACGCTGTTC
>CAZKIR010000508.1:0-3048 GCA_964552835.1 uncultured Bacteroidales bacterium | reverse complement strand
CTCCCATTTTTTCAAAACCCGCTACTTCTTGGCAGGCTCGCGAATAAATTGCAATTTTACTCATATTATTTTTTTAAACCTTTTAAAAAATTTATGTTTTAAAGTCTTGAATACTTCAAAATAATTCATTTTTTTCATCATTGGAATTATATTTCTGAATGTTTTTTCACAAAATCAACCACTTCTTCCACCTTACAAAATGCCAGTCCCGTTACCGTGTCGGCAGCACCGTAATAAATCGCGATGCGGCCGGTGCCTGCATCATTTAACGCTGCACAGGGGAAAACAACATTGGGGACATCGCCCACGCACTCGTAATATTCCCTGGGATTTAAAAGATAAGGTTTGCCCCGGTACAGTACTTTCCAGGGTTCTTCAATATCAAGGATAGCCGCCCCAAAACTGTAAACGAATCCATTGCAACTGGTGAGGACGCCATGATAAAACAACAACCATCCTTCTGATGTTTCTATTGGTACCGGTCCCGGGCCGATCTTGGTGCATTCCCAGGTTAGTTTATCCTGCTTGGGAGACATCACATGACGATGATATCCCCAGTGAATCAGATCAGGGCTCTGGCTGACAAAAATATCGCCAAAGGGTGTGTGGCTCTTATCACTAGGACGGCTTAACATAAAATATTTGCCATTAATTTTTCTCGGGAAAAGAACACCATTTCGGTTAAAAGGCAAAAATGCATTTTCCAGTTGATAAAACTTCTTGAAATCATCGGTATATCCCATACCAATGGTGTAACCATGATAATTGTTACACCAGTTGATATAATACCGATCTTCAATTTTTATTACCCTCGGATCATACGCTTCCACGAAGTTGCGGATTTCATCATCCTCACAAATCCACTGAATGGGTTCAGGATCAATTTCAAAGTTTATGCCGTCTTTGCTGCGCCCATTATGGATCCGCATGTTCCGGCAGGTGCTGTCTGCCCTGAAAAACACCGGCAAATCCGCCATTAAAAGGTACGACTGCACTGTTAAAAATACTGTTGGCCTCGGGGAAAAGATCACGTTGTATCACAGGATTTTTATCGTAACGCCATACCACATCACTGCAACCTGCAGGTCTATCCTGCCAGGGGATATTTGGTAAATGCTCTCCAATAATTTTTACGTTGCTCATAATATTTCTTTTCTAATTAAAATGTATATTTATTAATTGTTACTTTTCAAACCAGTTTCCCCCTTCTTCTATCATTTCCTTTCGGAGTGAAAGCATAGCGATAAAAGAAAATGGGTTTTTCTCTTTTAAAAGAAGCGCGGGGATTTTCCAGTTTAAGCATTTCGGCCAGTGTAATTTCCTAACTACGCGGGTGCATCGATGAATTTTTGGGTATGAAGTTGTACATACCCACCTGGGTTGCATTTCTACCTGGAAGAAGGACTGCCTTTGATGGAGAACAAACGGCGGCCCCACTATAAAAATCTGTAAAGACAATGCCTTGCCCCGCTAATTTATCGATATGAGGAGTTTGACAAGTTGGTGAAGTTGGCGCCCCAACCTTGTGCATATCGCGGTAAAAACTCAGGTCATTGTAACCCAAATCGTCTGCAACAATTAGGATGATATTGGGATTTTCCCTGCTCTGTCCTGTTTGCTGCACGCAAATTGTTACTAAAATTAGTGAAAGTCCCGCTAAAATTCCTAAAGTTTTTCGTGAAAGGGTGATGATTGCATTATTCATAAAGTTTACTTGTATATGCTAATCCGGAAAACCGGAGAAATAGATTTAAGTCTAATTTCAGATTTTTTGACAACCCAAATATAAAATACCGAAATGGAGAAACATTAAGCCAAAATTATAATTAAAATAAACTAATTGATTATCCTAACATCACGAATTTTTACAACAATATCTAAGAAAGTAAAAAAAGACATTATTATAAATAATAAAGACTATACGATAAAAAGTAAGCAGTACCTATCAGAAAAATGACCATATTAAATTCAGCCAATGTATCATTTTCTATCGTCTCAAAAAAAAACATCAAGAAAAGCCTAAACAGGAATTACTACCAGGTTCCCCTTGTGCCGGATTATTTCTATCTTTATCCCGTAAACTTTCGACAGGATCCCGGGTTCAATACTTTCAGTTGTTCCCCGCGCCACAACTTGACCTTTATTTAATAAAATAATTTTATCGGCAAACCTGAAAGCAAGGTTTAAGCTATGTATAGTTATTATGGCAGTTAATGAATTTTTCTTGACGATGTCGCGAATGGTATAAAGTATTTCCATTTGATTTTTTAAATCGAGGTTGCTGGTGGGTTCATCAAGTAAAAAAATCCGCGGTTCCTGCACGAATGCCCTTGCAATACACACCTTTTGCAGTTCGCCCCCGCTTAATTGATTGATTCTTCGCGTGGCCAGGTTTTCAAGCCCTAGCTGTTTCAAAACCCGGCTTACTTTGGCAAAATCGGCCGGGCTTGTTTTTAAGCCCACGTGTGGTTTTCTTCCAAGCAACACGGCATCGAAAACACTCATGTTACCGGCATTATTACGTTGTGCCACGTACGCCATTATTTTCGCGACCTTGCCGGATGGCATCTTCAATACATCTTGGTTTTCAACTTCCACGATGCCTTCTTGTGGCTTCAGGATGGCATTAATACAACGAAGCAGGGTAGTTTTTCCAGCACCGTTAGGCCCTAATAATGCCACTATATTGCCCTCGCCGGCGCTAAACGACAGGTTGTTCAATATTAACTCCCCTTCGCGATATGAAGCAGTTATATTTTTTACATCCATCATTATTTTATTCTTTTACTAAGAAGAAGATATAAAAACAGGGGGGCACCGATAAAGGATGTTAGTACAGCCACGGGCAAAACATGGGGTTTTAGCATCAACCTGGCGGCAATGTCCGATACCAGTAACAAGGCTGCACCTGACAAGCAACTGGCCGGGATAACAAAGCGGTAGTCATCGCCTACAAAACGACGCACCATATGCGGGCTTATGAGCCCCACGAAAGCAATAATACCAAGAAAGGAAACGATAACAGCCGTGATAAGCGAGGCAACAATC
>CAZKIR010000507.1:0-3052 GCA_964552835.1 uncultured Bacteroidales bacterium | reverse complement strand
CGTTGTAGCCTGCCAGGTCGCCCTCGCCGTTATCGTTCCAGTTCAGGCTCACCGAACCGTCGTTGCCGCTGGCCGAGAGGCCCGAGGGTGAAGCGGGCGGGTCGGTGTCGCCGGGATCGCCACATCCTTGATCACCATTCTCGAAGCCATTATACAAAGTAACTGCATACGTTCCCTGCCCGGGAGAGTAGCTGTTCCATGTTCCGCCCCTCTTTTCCCTGGCATGCAAGGCACGGTTGTGACAGCAGTCATAGCTATACACAAAATAGGAGGCTGAAATAGAGGAGTTATCTGTTTCAAAATAGGGAATCCCGTCCGAATCCTTATGGTCGCGGAAAAAACCACCTAATACTTCGGAGCGTCCGCCGCCGGTTGTAACCACGTGCTTGGCCACTGCCTCAGTTTTTAGGCCAAGAATCCACATGTTACCTCCCGGGTTTTCCGCGTAAACGCGGCCCGACTCTCCGGGATAGGGATTGTTTTCCACGTTCAGGTGACGCATCCATACGTCCATCGGGTGGTCAAGAAGTACATCAATAAGTGCATCTTCAATGAATAGTTTTCCACCCGAGGCATTGGATGTGTTCTTTATATCACCCCCTGGGTTAGACCTGCCGGAAGATTTAAAATGGACCGGTTGATCTGTGTCAATAAGACAGTGTGGGTTGTTCGGGTAATGCTGCCAGTTTAAATGCTCAATGGTAAGGGGTTGATTATTACGAAAAATAATCATGGGGTCCGCGCCATCATTAAAATCGGAAGGGTTTCCGTTGATAAGTGCCTGCCCGCCAATGATTCGCCTCACATTCCCGTCAATCACAAGAGGCTCGGTAATAGTATAATCTTGTGTGAAGCTTAAATAGATGGTGCTTTCATTGTTGGCAATAGCGTTCTTGAGTTCAGTAGCATTGGATACATAAACCCAGTCGCTTACAGGTTCATTAAACTCTACCGGGTCCTCAATGCATAGCTTAAGGTGCTCGTCAGGTGATGGGAACACTTCATCGATGTGTGGCCCTGAAGCCCGTTCATCTATGGAATTGCCGGGAATAACAGAACCGTTATCTTTAAGTGCTGACTGGAACCCGGAAGAGCTAATGTTCCGGATATACATGCTCCGTGAGTTTTCAATAGCGCTATAACTTGACGAGCCTCCCGTGAAATACCCATCGACTAACACCAGTTGCGATAACATGTTGGTATTGGTAATGCCCCTGTCGCAATTAATCACATCCAGGTCGTAAATAGACATGGGAAAATTACAATTTAGCGCGTGGTCGCAATTTTCAATGGTTATATGCTCCATGGTAGCATGCGATACATTGCCGGGGGTTTCAATACCCATGCTGAAATTATTGATGTAAACATCCTGGATTAAACCCGGTCCGAATTCTGTTTCGCTTAGGTCTAATCCTATTGCCCCTTTAGAGCTTGAAACAATATCTACATCACGCAGGGCACCCTGGTTATGCTGGCTATAGCGAATACCGATAGCCCCGCTGTTGCCGCTGCCGCAATCAACCGTGAGATGTTCAATGTAATTATTGAACGAGGAATTTTCGCTCCCATCATACGGCGAACAGGATAAACCCGTGAAACGGCATCTTAATACTGGTTTCGGGCTGCCCGCGTTCCCATAACCTGAAGCGTTGTCTTTTAATTTAATGGTGGTTTTGTTCTTACCGGCCCCGGCAAAGCGTAACCACCGCATCCAGAATATAGTGTTGGAAACCAGGTACGTTCCTTCTGGCAGGAATAGGGTACGGTAGTTGTTTTCATGCCCGCCACAAAAGGTCCAGTTGTCATCAATGGCCTGTTGAATGGCGTCCGTGTCATCAGTAGTGCCATTTCCCTGGGCACCATAGTCTTTTACGTTAATGTAACCTGAATTAGGCCCAACGCCCTGCGCGAACAAAGCAACGCCAAAAACAAGCATAAAAAGAATACAAGAATTGAGTTTTTTCATAATAATTTAGGTTTTAGGTTCAAGAAATAGAAATATAGAAATACAATCCAAATATAAATTTACCGCGTATTGGGTTTTATGGACAAACATTTCAATCCATGTATTTTTGAACAAACAATTTTCAGCGTTTTGTTATTTGCAGTAAATCAGCGTTTTAAAATTGTATATAAAGTCTTTGTCCTTTATTCATATACCAATTTTATCATGTTAAAACCATTTAAGTCTCCTAACTTACTTCAGAATTATCTTGTGAACTTTGTAATCCATGTTTGTTCGCACGAGATACATCCCTTTTGGCTGGTCACTAATATTTATTACAACCTCTTTTCCAGCACTATACCTTTCGCTATATATTAATTTTCCCGTGATATTGTATACCTTCACGTGCATGGGGATTGTAAAAGATTTGTTGGGGGCAACTGTAAATACGCCGGATGAAATAGTAGGATAAACAGAAACCAGGTTGGTACGCGGGGAAGGCAGGATATTCGTGCCCGTGTCCACCTCCTCGGGTATGATCCTTGCTGATCGGAGCACGTATAATGCTTTTGGCCCCAATGAAAATTGCATTTCTCCTTCTTTCATGGTTATGGTATCACCCGGTTCAATGGTTTTGGTGGCATTGTTTTCATGCAAGGCGAATTGCACCTTGCCAGTGTCATGTAGGGCGGGTATTTGAATGGTTACTTCATAAGTCTTGGCCAGGCTCTCGTCAAAATCTACCGCTTTGTGTTGTGTTTTTAAGCCGGACAAATTCACTACGCCAACAGACCAGGAACTATCGGGGTTTTCAATGGCCGTGGCAATAATATCAGGTTGATTGTCAGTTATTGTGCCATTCTCTTTTTGATTGTATTTAAATTGCATCCAGGAGGTTGGTAATTGAGGATGACTACTTTGGCATCGATGAATCCATCCTTCCCGGTCAAAATGTTGGCTGATATTTGACAGGTAGGCATACCGGTATGTTCCTAACAGGTCGCGCAGTACCCAGTAATTCCAGAGCGAGGCCCCGTGATTAAGGTTTGATAGCAGGTTGCCGGCAGAAACAGGGGCCACGAGATCGGTCCACCAGTTATTGCCATA
>CAZKIR010000506.1:0-3059 GCA_964552835.1 uncultured Bacteroidales bacterium | reverse complement strand
AATGGAATACCTTGATTATGCCAACTCTTACGCGGGGCATAAAAACAATGTTGCCCTGCTTGGCAAGAAAAAAGGGTTTCGCGTTGATTTCCAGGGCAGCTTGATGCAATCAGGAGACAGCCTGCACCAAACCCGTTTTTTACGGCATTACACCATTTTATCCAAATCCTTTCAAAAAACCACCTTGGGCCTTCGCGAATCCTTTGAAAAAAACACCTGGAAAGGTAACACGGACAGTATAATTGGCAATAGTTTCCGTTTTAGTGAGTACACCGCGTTTGTTTTGCAAGGTGATAGCCAGGCAAACCACGTGATGCTGGACTATACCCTCCGCGAAGATTACCTGCCCTGGCAAGGGAAAATGAAAAAAGAAAGCCGTGCACGGGATATAAACCTGGGCTTCCAGGTGATGGATTTTTTTAATAACCGTTTCGCTTCCACGCTTACCTACCGGGTGCTTGACGCGAAAGACACCGTATTTTCAGGCACGAGAGACCAGGAAGCCATCCTGGGCCGTTTCGAACACGGGCTTAAGCTTTTCAAGGGAGCCATTAGCACGGGCACTTATTATGAACTGGGCACGGGAAGGGAACCTGCCAGGGAATACTCGTACGTGAAAGTGGGCAAGGGCCAGGGAATATACAAGTGGATAGATTATAATGACAACGGTGTGGCCGAACTGGACGAGTTTGAAGTGGCCAAGTACCAGGACGAGGCAGAATATATCCGGGTTTCAACCCCCTCGGGAAAGTACAGGCGGGTGATCATGAACGAGTTCAGGCAAAGCTTGAACCTGGTGCCAGCCAGGGTTTGGGCCAATAAAAAAGGGCTACGGGGCGGATTGTCCCGTTTCAGCAACCGTTTCTCGTACCGGGTGGATCAAAAAAGCCGGGAAACAAAGTGGGCAGAAAACGCGAACCCCTTTCAGGCATTACAGAAAGACACGGGCTTGTTGTTTTTGAACCTGGGCATCCGCAATACCTTTTCCTTTAACAAGACTTCGCCAAGCTTCGGGATGGATTACATTTATCAGGAGAACCATAACAAGAACCTAATGGCCAGCGGGGTGGAAAGCCGGGTTAAAAATTCCCACCAATGGCTTACCCGTTATCGACCCATGGAAAAGTTAGAAATTAAAAACCAAGCCAGCAAAGAAATGAACGCGAGATACTCCGGGTATTTTACCTCACGCGATCACGAGATTAACAAGTTGGCCAATAAAATTTCGCTCATCCTCGAACCTTCCCTGTCCATAAAAGCCTCGGTAGAGTATACTATTGCCAACAAGGAAAATTTACTGGGCACCGAACATTGCCGGCAACGCGATTTCATGGCTACCATCGACAAAGCCCTTGAAAATGGGGGCAACCTCCAGGCCGAAGCCCGGCTGGTTTCTTTCAGGTACCAGGGACAAGAAAATAGCGGGGTAGCTTACGAGATGTTAGAAGGCCTGAACCCCGGCAAAAACCTTACCTGGAACCTCATCTTCCGGAAAGAAATTATAAAAAGCCTGGAACTAAACCTGAACTATGAAGGACGTGCCGCGAAAGACCGCCCGGTTATCCACGTGGGCGGGGTGCAACTAAGGGCATTGTTTTAAAACCTCACGCGCAAGCCAAGGTTGGAGCCGAAACCCGGCCGATATATCTCGTACTCGTCCTTGAATATACTCTTTTCATTATCTGTATCGCTCGAAAACATGGATGAAAACCCTATATTGCTAACCAACTGGACATTGTATGTAAGACCATACACGATCTCCAATCCCAGGTCATAAAAGGTAACGCCCCCGCCCCACTCGTCTTCGCCATATATCTCGTCCAGGAAATTGTTCGTGGGACCGTCTTTAAAACTAACGCCACCTATCCCTATCCCGGCATGTGGCACCAGCGTGAGGCCCCGGAATGGGTATAGCTCTTTCCCTATACCAAATTTCATCCCGAAAGAAGAAACCTGACCCGAACCGGGACCATCCACTGAATCGGGTATGGCCACCCCTAGATCTAAATCATTCAAAATCGGGTCGTCAAATGGATAGGTACCCATCGATAACTCGGTATAAATTTTCCACCCGGCAGCCGAAAATAAACCACCATCGTTATGGACATAGCCTTCCAGTTTTATCGATACCTCGGAATTGGTGCCTAGTTCCCAGGGCAATTTCGAGTGATAGTTTGATAGTTCAACGGTAAGGCCCAGCTTAAAATCTTTTTTATGCCTGATTAAATGCCCCTTGGTCAGTTTTCGTCCGGAAACCTGGTGAAAAGCCGAAGGTTCCGTGTCCCCTTTCGAAAAATCGCGGTTGTCGGAAATCTTGTTTGATGCCCTAAGCCCCCCGCGCCGGGAATACTTAGCCTCCCCGTTTTTTTTCATTTTCTTTTGATAAGCCAGGTACAAATCATTGGCTTGCAAACCTTCTTTTTTCCCGATTTTTGCCTTCACGGGATAAGCCGAGTAAACAGGGGTACGAACTTGAAAGGCCAACACGTGGTTGGCAATGGCAAACATGGGTTTATCAAAACTATTGTCTACCATCATACTAAACAACTCGTCCATCGTGAAAATGTTCTTTCCCTCGCGGCTTTCGGAACCAGTAACCTTAAAGGATTTTTTATACAAGCTTACCAGGGGTATTTCAAGTTTTTCCCTGGCCACGAGGGCACTTTCTATCGCTTGATGGGAAGCCTCTTCACCGGCCCAGCAATCATGAAAAATAGCGTGCAGGGTTTCATCGTTCATGTCCATCTTGTACACGTGGGCCTCGAGGTTCATGATATACCCGCGGGAAGTCCGTTCGGTGGGTTCCATCCCCTCGTGGTATTTATCATATTCGCTATAATAGGTGTTATAATTCTGAATATCCTTGGCATGCAAGACAACAATGTAATTATGCTGGATAAATTTCTTGATCTCCTGGTAGCTTTTGCTCCCTTTTTCGTATCCCAAAAGGGTGGATTTTAAATAATTCACGTCGGCATCGGTATAGTTGTATTTCACGCGCCGGATGATTTCATCAAAATCCCATCGGCCTTCCGCGTCCCGGTTAAATAAAGTGTCCA
>CAZKIR010000505.1:2745-3061 GCA_964552835.1 uncultured Bacteroidales bacterium | reverse complement strand
AAAATAACGATGGAATTGATATTGATGCCTGTCATAATGTAGTGGTCAGCGACTGCATCATTGATTCCAGTGATGACGCACTGGTGCTAAAATCAGAAGGTACCCGTGCCTGCGAGGACGTTGTTATTACAAATTGTATCCTGCGGTCACACGCCTCCATGTTAAAGTTTGGAACGGCTTCCCTGGGTGGTTTCAAGAGAATTACCATCAGCAATATCGTCATTACCCCTTCCAGGTCCAAAGAAATGCACCATCCAATCGGCTCATGGAGGGGGCTGGCAGGGATTGATTTATTAAACGTGGATGGCAGGGTACT
>CAZKIR010000505.1:0-2735 GCA_964552835.1 uncultured Bacteroidales bacterium | reverse complement strand
AGATATTCTCATCAATAACGTGGTGATTGACAGCGTGGAAACCCCCATTTTCATCAAATTCGGAAACCGGCACGACACCTGGCCCGGCAAACCTGCCACCACGCCGGGGATTACACGGAACATACAAATAAGCAATGTAACCATACGGAATGCAGGGCCTATTTGTAGCGCGATAACAGGATACCCTGGCCACCCGGTGGAAAATGTCCGGCTATCTGATATTTACCTCAGCGTTGACGGGGTAACCGACCTGGCCGATACAACTACACGGGTAATAGAAAATTCAGACGGGTATCCATATAACCGCATGTTTCACAGCAATTTGCCTGCTTACGGGCTTTACGTGCGGCATGTTAACAATATTGTCCTGGATAATATTGAAATGGTGATCGAGAATGAAGAAGTGCGGCCGGCCATGCACCTTGAAAACGTGAATGGCGGCCTTTTTGAAGATGTAAACATGGACCAGCCGCGAAGCAACCAGCCAAAGGTCAAGATAATCAATTCAAATAATTTACGATTTGATATTCATGGCTTTTCCGAAAAAAATACACGGGAAACCAATTCAAATACCATTTTTTTTAAATAATAGATGGCCATATTATGAAATGTATAAGAATATACATAGTAATTGTCGTAATTATTTCGTTGTACATGGGTTCTTGCCATGAACCAGGCCAAAACAATATCAGTTACAACATCACACGAGAGTACAACCAGCCAAATACCCAGGCAGATATCTTCATACGGGCAGACGCGAAATCGGGCACCCAAGAGATAGAACCTTACTGGAATTTCTGCGTGGGCGCCGGGAGGGCAAACGAGGGCTTGCGGGCCAACTGGCAGGAACAACTGAGTACCTGCGTGAAGGAATGCGGCTTCCGGTATATCCGGTTTCATGGGTTGTTTCATGACGACATGTTCGTTTACAAGATCGAGGACGGAAAAGAAGTATACAACTGGCAATACATTGATGAACTATACGATCGCTTGCTGGAAAAGGGTATCCGGCCCTTCGTGGAACTAAGCTTTTTCCCGTGCGACATGACAGACGGAGAGGGAACAGTTTTCTGGTGGGAAGCCTGTAATACCCCACCCACTGACCTTTCAAAATGGTCAAGGCTGGTCAAAAGGTTTGTAGAACATTGTGTTGAACGATACGGGATAGAGGAGGTTAAGAAATGGTATTTCGAAGTATGGAATGAGCCCAACCTGGGGTATTTTTTCAATGGAACCCTGGAAGATTATCTTAGCTTGTACAGAATTTCCGCCGAAGCTGTTAAATCTGTCCATGAAGATTTAAAAATCGGGGGGCCGGCAACCTCCAATTTTATTATTAGCAAAGAAGACGAGAAAAAGCTTAAAGAAAAAGGCAAAAAAGGCGATGTTCGATTGGAAGACCTGGCCGCGGCCGAATTTGAAGGAGTTTGGATCAAGGAATTCCTCACCTTTTGCGAACAAGAAGATGTGCCGGTGGATTTTATTTCCACCCATCCCTATCCCACGCACTTCCCGCTTGATATAGACGGGCCGCGACATGATGTGAGCCGTCCCGTGAACTCCGTTCACACTGATTTAACATGGTTAAATAAAGTGGTGGCGAATAGCGCTTTCCCAAACATCGAAATTCATCTCACGGAATGGAGCTCATGCCCGTCTCCCCGCGACAACACCCACGATTACCTGCAGGAAGCGACCTATATCGTGAAACAAAACCTGGATTGTATCGGCATGGTACATTCCATGTCATACTGGACATTTACGGATGTTTTTGAAGAAAGCGGGGCCGGTGACGAGATATTTCACGGGGGATTTGGCTTGATTAACTTCCAGGGCATTGTTAAACCGGCCTTTCATGCTTACCGGTTCCTTAACCAACTGGGCGATATCGAAATTCATCGCGAAGATGGCGCGATCATTACCAAGTCATCAAAAGATGATAAAGTCAGCATGATAGTTTACAATTATCCTGATGAATACCCCATGGCCATTCAAATGTCAAAAAAAACGCGAAAAATCGCGGAAAAGACATTAAATACAGGCACTACCAAATCATTTTCAATACAATTGACCAACCTTCCCAAAAACGAAGTGTTCCTGGTTGAAACACTGGACGAGGAACACGGGTTTGCCTTAAGGGACTGGCTGAACATGGGGGCACCAAATCCCCCCGGCATTGAGCAAACAAAACAACTCGGGAAAGCCGGCCGGGATACAAAAAAGGAGTATATTGAAAGCACGGGACAGGGAGAACTTGTATGGTCGTCGAGCGTGGCCCCGTGGGCAGTTGTATGTATCAGACAATTGTAAAGCCGGGATGGATGAAAATGTTCACGAAACAATACCGTTTTATAATATATAATATCCTTGTTGCCTTATTATTCGTGTTGGCCAACCCGGGCTGTAAAAATGCGCGCCACCCCCGGCACATCAAACCAAACAAGGTGATCCCAACCATGAAACAGGTAACATACCAACAAATGGAGCTGATTGGTTTTATTCATTTTTCCATGAACACCTTCACGGGAAAGGAATGGGGCTATGGTGATGAAGACCCTGCCTTGTTTAATCCAGGCCAGCTTGATACGGATCAATGGGCACGGGTAGCCAAAAAAGCCGGCATGAAACAACTTATCCTCACGGCCAAGCACCACGATGGGTTTTGTTTATGGCCCAGCGAATACACGGAACATAGTATAAAAAACAGCCCCTACAAAGACGGCAATGGCGATATC
>CAZKIR010000504.1:0-3067 GCA_964552835.1 uncultured Bacteroidales bacterium | reverse complement strand
CTAATTACTGTCCCATTATATAGAAAACCTATCTATTAACAACTCCCATGAAGGATCCATGGGGCGGGAGTTCTATGGCCAGTTCACTATCGTGTTCTTCCTGCCCTTTTGTCCAAAGATTGGTTACAGCATAGGTTCCGCTTTCCAGGTTCAATTCTTTCCATGATACAGTTACCGTCCTGGGTTGGTCGCTTAGGTTAAAAAGCGCCACGAACATGTTGTCCGAATTGCTGTCCATCGCGGCCCAAACCGCCATGTTCTTGTTCCTTTTTATTTGCCGGTTGGCCGTGCTATGCTGGTTAACATACAACACTTCTTTATTGGTGATGAGCGCGTCCGACAAGGAATCGTTCTCGGGCAAATAACCACCAAACATCAAGGGCGAACGAAATATGGAAAAAAGGTTTATTAGGGTGTACTGTTCCTCCTCCGTGAAAAGGGAATACTGCCTTTTAAACTTGGCGATATTTGCTGAATCTCCTAATTTTTTGGCCACCCACCAATCGGTCCCGTTCATGCGCAGCAGGCCCAGGGGCAACATATCGGCATCGGGCCATCCGCCGGGCTTTACATGGGGCGCCCACTTCTCACAATGTTCAAACTGATCACGCAATTCCTCCCAAACATCCCAAAAATCAGGAATTATCCTCCATAAATGGGCATGCTCGTGCAGATGGTCAGCCTGTTCAATTGGTGCAGCGCCTGGAGATAAGCTTAAAACGATGGATGGATCAATATCTTGTATAGCCTTACTTAAGGCTTCGATTTCATCAGCATGATAGGGTCTTGCCATATCATCGGCTTTGATATAATCTACACCCCATGAGCTATACAATTCGATTATCGAGTTATAATATTCTTGTGCGCCGGGTTTGTTGGTGTTAATACCATAGCATATTTTTGCCCAATCGCATACATTAGAAGTATCGCCAATATTCATGGCAGTAACCTCTGTCCCTTTTATGGGAAGTTCCATTTTATAAGCATTCCATGGAATACCCCGCATAATGTGAATTCCAAATTTCAAACCTTTACTATGAACATAATCGGCTAAAGGTTTAAAACCTTGTCCACCAGCGGCTGATGGAAATTTGATGGTATCGGGCAACAGCCACCCGTATTTGTCGAGGCGTTGTGGCGGATTTTCCATGCTCCAGTACCTGGTTTGCATCGTGTCCGGATGAAACCAGCCTGCATCCACGACCACGTATTCCCAGCCGTATTCTTTCAGGTTTTCGGCCATGTAATCGGCCACGGCTTTTACCTGTTTTTCGGTTATCTCTATCCCTGCACAGTCCCAACTGTTCCAGCCCATGGGGGGTGTTTTTGCTAGTTGATGAAAACCATCTTCATTTTCATCCTTTTCAACATTACGGTTACACCCTGTGCTGATAATTATAATGCTCAATAAGCATATTAAACTTATACTCCAACAACTCCATTTTTTCATTGATAATGCTTTTTTAAATTTATGTTTTAAAAATTATTATTATATTTTTCGCCTCCAGAAATTTTAAGGTAAATATATTTTAATCAGGGGTAATTTTATAAAAACCCGAACCATGCGGGGGGATACTGGCCGCAAAGCCTGAATCGCTCTTGCAAACCACCTCTTTATGCCATACATCCCACACTTTATAGTTCCCTTTTATATCCATAGCTTTCCAATCGATAGCAAAATCTTGGCTCAAGTGATCTTTAAAATTGATAAACAGCAAGTATTTTTCATATCCATCAAGGGATTCAGACAACCAGACTGAATACTTGTCATCATATTTTAATTCTCTTAGATTTTTCGAATGACTATTGATTTTAAGGACTTCTTTGTTAGTTAAAAGATTATTGGTGAATTGATCGTTTTCAGGTATATACCCTCCCATCATTAGCGGGGAACGAAAAATGCTCCAGAGGGACATCACGGTAATTTGCTCGCTTTTCGTGAAACGCGTGTATTCATTTCCAATATTTTCAAATTTATCCTCAATAAGCCCGGCTACCCAGCCATTTGCGCCGGTTTTTCTTAATTTGCCCAAGGGAAGTATATCACAATCCAACCAATTTCCAGCTTTAATGTACGGGTACCATTTCCTGCAGTTTTCAACTTGTGCAAGCACGAATTTCCAATGATCCCAAACATTGTCAGATATACGCCACAAATCAGCATGTTGGGCGAAAAAATCTGCATGTTTCACCTCTGTTGGGCCAGGAGAAAGGCTAAGTACCATATCACGGCCACAGTTTTTCATGGCTTTATGAACAGCTATAATATCATTTTCATGAAAATTCTTTGCAACATCATCAACTTTCACAAAATCAACCTGCCATTTAGCATATAATTCGAATATTGAATTGTAATAGAGTTGTGCTTCAGGATATTCGAAATCAAGGCCCAACATACTGTTGCTCCAATCACAAGCTTTAGCGCTATCAGCTATTTCATCGGCCGTTCGCCTGCCCCCCTTTATTTTCATTTTTTTAGCCACGGCATCCCAGGGTATTCCCCGCAAGATATGAATGCCTAGTTTTAACCCTCTGGAATGCAGGTAATCGGCAAGGGGCTTAACCCCCCTACCTCCTGCCGCCGAAGGAAATTTAACCGTATCGGGCATAAACCTGCCATACTCGTCGATATGATGCTGAGGTTTGGCCCTGAGAATATATTGTGTTTTCAATTCCGGCGGGTACTGCCAGCCCAAATCTATAACAAGGTATTCCCATCCATAATCGAGCAAACTATCGGCCATGTAATCTGCCACTTTTTTAACCTCCTCTTCCGTAACCTCACAACCGAAACTATTCCAGCTATTCCAACCTCGCGGCGGAGTTGGCGCTAATTCATTATGTAGGCCGTCATCATATAGCACAACCCTTTCCGGGTGGATAAAAATATATACAACAGCAATTATAATAACAACAAAAATAATTACCCAAATCTTCCTCATGATAGAAAAAACGATTTTAGCTATAATCTTTTTAAGCAAACATACGGATACTTAACAAGAAAACAGGTATCATTTTTCGTCATAAAAAAGGCCTTTTTATTCACATTCTTTTACCCGAAACAGTT
>CAZKIR010000503.1:0-3068 GCA_964552835.1 uncultured Bacteroidales bacterium | reverse complement strand
TTGGTTTGACAAATATAAAAAAAATTTAGTTAAATTTTAACCCGTTTTTAGTATATGAATAGTAGCAAGTACTTTTCCTTCGCGCCTTCGCGTTTTCGCGCAAGTCTTTTTTTTTCTCGCAAAGGCGCTAAGACGCCAAGGGGGGGCTATGCTTCTGAATAGTAGCAAGTACTTTTCCTTCGCGCCTCCGCATTTTCGCGTGAGTCTTTTTTTTTCCGCTAAGGCGCTAAGACGCCAAGGGGAGCCTATGCTTATGAATAATAGCAAGTACTTTTCCTTCGCGCCTTCGCGTTTTCGCGTGAGTCTTTTTTTTCTCCTCGCCAATCAAGGTGATCAGTATAAATATTATTTGCCCAAGTCGCGGATATCTTTATCTTTGCCTACCAATAGACCAAAACAGATGTCAAAAACATGAACTATTTTGATATTTTCATAGCCATTCCCCTGGCATGGGCCGCTTACAAGGGCTTTTCCAAGGGCTTCATTAACCAGGCCGCCTCGTTGGTAGCTTTGCTGGCCGGTATCCTGGGCGCCATAAAATTTTCTGGCTACACGGCGGAAGTATTAACCAGCGAATTTGATATAAAAACACAATATTTATCCCTCATCGCGTTTGCCGTTACGTTTATCGGCATCGTGGTAGCCGTTCATTTTATCGCCCGCATGGTCGATAAAATCTTGTCCGCGGCAGCCCTTGGTTTTGTAAACCGCTTGGCGGGATTACTATTTGGTTTAATCAAAACGGCCTTCATCATTAGCGTGTTGCTCGTTATACTTAACAACGCGGACAAAAAACTAAATTATTTACCGCACGAAAAAATCGAAGAGTCTTTCTTATACCAACCATTATCCGCGTTCGCACCTATGATTTTTCCTTACCTTCGTTTTGATCAAATTCGAAACCCCATAGAAGAGCATGATATCAACTTGCCTGAACTTGACAAGCAAACCTAACATGCCCCGATGCCGGGGCACTCTAATTTGCCCCAATTGGCCAGGATAAAAAATAGTACGCGAAAGGATCCTCCCCTCTTATGAAAAATGGTTGAAAACCTGAAAATTTGATTTGTATTATTATCTTTGGCAAAATTTTTTTCAAAATGAATTTTGTTGAAGAATTACAATGGAGGGGCATGCTCCATGATATAATGCCCGGTACGGAAGATTTATTAAAAAAAGAACAAGTTTCGGGGTACATAGGATTTGACCCCACGGCCGAGTCGTTGCATATTGGATCGCTCGTGCAGATCATGATCCTGGTACACTTTCAGCGGGCGGGGCACAGGCCTATTGCCCTGGTAGGCGGGGCTACCGGTATGGTTGGCGATCCATCCGGGAAATCCAAGGAAAGGAACCTTCTAACCCAGGAACAAATACAACGGAACTTAAAAGGCGTGCGGGCACAGCTGGAACGTTTCCTGGATTTTGACAACAATAAAAACCCGGCCGAGGTAGTAAACAACTACGACTGGTTCAAAGATTTTTCCTTCCTGGATTTTATCCGCGACGTGGGCAAGCATATCACCGTGAACTACATGATGACAAAAGATTCGGTTAAAAACCGCCTGGAAGCCGGCATGTCGTTCACCGAATTTTCTTACCAACTGGTACAGGGTTATGATTTTTACCACCTTTATAAAACAAAAAATTGCAAGCTGCAGTTGGGCGGATCCGATCAGTGGGGCAACATCGTTACCGGTACCGAACTGATACGGCGCATGGAAGGCGGTGAAGCCTTCGCGGCCACCACGCCATTAATAAAAAAAGCCGATGGCACCAAGTTTGGCAAAACCGAGGAAGGCACCGTGTGGCTCGATAAACAGCGCACATCGCCATATAAATTTTACCAGTACTGGATCAACAGCTCGGACGAGGACGTGAAAAACTATATCCGGATATTCACCCTTTTATCGCGAGAAGAAATTGAAGCACTGGAAGCAGAACATGAAAAAGCACCACATCAAAGGATTTTACAAAAAAAAGTAGCCGAGGAGGTTACCTGCATGGTGCACGGGCGGGAAGAATACGAGAAAGCCCTGGAAGCCTCCCAAATACTTTTCGGGAAAGGCACCACCGAATCGTTGGGCAAACTTGACGAAGAAACTTTTCTTTCCATTTTTGAAGGGGTACCCATGTTTGAAATCTCGAAGGGCGATTGGGAAAAGGCACCCCAGATCATCGATTTATTGACCGACTTGGCTCCTGTTTTTCCCTCGAAGGGCGAATTGAGAAGGCTTGTAAAAGGCGGGGGGCTAAGCCTGAACAAAAACAAAATAAACCAGGTAGAAAATACGTTAACTAAAGATAGCTTATTGAACAATAAATATTTATTAGTACAAAAAGGCAAGAAGAACTATTTTATCATTCAGGTAAATTCATAAACAACACGAGATGGAAAACAAAAACCAATCCAACTACGATTTTAGCTCGATCAACCTGTTAGCATTCATGTACCGGAAGCGGGTGCCCTTGATCATTATCACCCTGTTGGCCGCCGCGGTCTCGGCCGTGGTTTCAATGCTCATTACACCAAAATACGAATCCTCCATCGTATTTTTCCCGGCCACCACCAGCTCGGTGTCCAAGCCCTTGCTCGACAACACCTCGAAAGATGATGTTTTAAAATTCGGGGGGGAAGAGGATGCCGAACAAATTATCCAGGTGTTACAATCAGACCGCATCCAAAACGAGATCATTGAAAAATATAACCTGATGGAACATTACGGGATCGACCCCGGGTCAAAATTCAGGTGGACCCTGCTAAACCGTAAATACAAGGAAAACATTAACGTGCGTAAAACAAAGTTCATGTCTATCGAGGTATCCGTGAAAGACCACGATCCGGAGATGGCCGCGGCCATTGCCGAGGACATTGGCAATTATTTGGATTCAAGCATGAACGAGATGCAAAACGAGGTGGCCTTACAAGCCTTCGAGATCGTGAAACGGGAATACCTGAACTTGAAAAAAGAAATCAAGGAAATGGAAGACTCCATACAGAAAATTGCCAAGGCCGGCCTTTATGATTACGAATCGCAAAGCCAGGCATTGAACGAAGCCTACGCTGG
>CAZKIR010000502.1:0-3087 GCA_964552835.1 uncultured Bacteroidales bacterium | reverse complement strand
TCTTTATATTCAATTAACTGGTGCATATCCTTATAAAAGCCCTCCAGGCTAAAATCAAAGCGGTTGTTCAGGTTATAAAACACGCCCAGGGCATACTGGGTTGATTTCAAGGGTTTGATTTTCTTGGTTACCGGGAGCCATAAATCCGTTGGCAAACCAATGGTGGTGTTGGTCAATAAATGGATATACTGGGCCATCTGGGTATAAGCACCTTTAAGGGAAAGGTTTTCGTTGACGAGGGCACGGGCTGACACCCTTGGCTGCACGGAATAATATAACTCATCTTCTACCATGAAACCCGAGGCATGTACCCCGATATTTGCCTTGAAACGCTCGGAAATTTTCCAATCGTCTTCCACGTAAGCACTCATCTCTTGCGCGTACAAGTCCTTGTTGCCAAAGGTGGTATCTATCCCTTCATCCATATCCCCGGTGTAGCCCGAAACGGAAAACACGTTTACCCCAGGTTTAAAAGTATGGTAGATATTGCCTGCCCCAAATTTAATATAATGGTTAGGGGATGGCAAGTAATCAAAGTCCAGTTTCCCGGCCCAGTCGTCGATACCCGACAGATATTCCATGGCGTACTCGGTTTCACGTTCAATATCTGGTCCTTTTGCCAGTTCCTTGTAATCTTCGCCCACCGAAAACTTGTAACGGCTATAGGTTATGGTAGTATTGCTAAAGAGCTTGTTAGAAAACATGTAGTTCCAACGGAGGGCCGAAGTAATATTTCCCCAACCCAAGCCCGCTTTCATTTTATTGTCATATTTTATTTCGTCGTAAATATACTCGTCGCTGTACCGCGTGTAAGCCTCGTCTTTCCCGGTGTAGGCACTCAAATACAACTTGCTTTTATCCGAGAAACGGTGGTTAATCTTGGCGTTCATATCATAAAAATAATACCCGGCCGAGAGGGCATTATCAATTAACTTGATGATGGGCTGTGTAAGGATGTCCAAGTAGGTGCGCCTGCCGGAAAATATAAAAGAAGTATTCTCGTTAAACACCGGCCCCTCGAGGGTAAGTCTGGAAGATACCAGGCCTACCGAGGCACTTCCTTTAAATTCCCGGCTATTGCCTTCTTTCATGCGGATATCAAGGACAGAAGACAAACGGCCGCCATAGCGTGCAGGGAACCCCCCTTTTACCAGTTTCACGTTTTTGATGGCATCGGCATTAAAAACCGAGAAAAAGCCAAACAAGTGGTTCACGTTATACACGGGCACGCCGTCAAGAAGGATTAAATTCTGGTCGGGGCCCCCGCCGCGCACGTAAAGATTACTGCCCCCCTCGGTGCCCGATTGCACACCGGGCAGCAATTGAATGGTTTTCATGATATCCACTTCGCCAAGTAAGACCGGTAATTTTTGGATTTGCTTCACGGGAAGTTCAGTGAGGCTCATCTCGGTACTTTGCACCTTGTGCATGGAGTTATTGGCCGTCACGGTCACCTCGTCCAGTGTAATAGAAGGTTCCAGTGATACGGACAATTCTTTGTCTGCTTCAAGCCGAAAGGATTTTTCTTCGGCCTTGTACCCCACGAAAGAATACACGAGTTGGGTATTACCGGAAGGCAGGGTTAAACTGTAAAACCCGTAGTTATTGGATACGGTCCCCTTCAGGGATTTCGAATCAAAAATATTCGCACCGATCAACGCTTCGCCACTTTCGGCATCTTTCACGTATCCGCTAATAGTAAATTGCTGTGCGCATATTTTACTGGCATACAATAAAATAAGAAGAAAAATAACAATAGTTCCAGGTTTCATCACGGGTACTTTAAAATGAATTTTAAAGATATAATTTTTATTTAACGAAAAAATCCTCAAATTTGTATCTTTCAAAAAAAAAAAAATACCATCTCGTGAAAATTAATATTATTGGTGCTGGAATTGGAGGGCTGTCTGCCGGGATACGTTTGGCAGCCAAGGGGCACGAGGTGCATATTTTCGAGGGCAGTTCGCACGTGGGCGGCAAGCTGTCAGAATTAAAACACGAAGGTTACCGCTTCGACACGGGCCCGTCCATGCTTACCTTGCCAGAAATAATCGAGGATTTATATGAAGTTGCCGGGAAAAATGCTTCGGATTATATTCAATTTGGCAAAAACGACGTGACCTGCAAGTATTTTTATGAAGACGGGCAACAAGTAGTATCTTACGCGGACAACGCATTACTTGGACAAGAAATATTAAAAACCGACCCGGGGGCCAAATTAGGGAAATACCTGAAGCATAATCAAAAAATCTTTGACCTGTCAAAAAAAGTGTTTCTGGAAAAATCACTCCACAAACTATCTACCTATTTTTCCGGCAGTGCCCTCAAAGCCTTTATCAATGCCTGGCGGTTTAACATTACCAAGACAGTACACCAGGTGAATGAAAAATATTTTAACCACCCGCACCTGCACAAGTTGTTCGATCGCTACGCTACCTACAACGGGTCCAGCCCTTACCAGGCACCCGGTATTTTCACTATGATCAGTCACCTGGAACATTCCCTTGGCAGCTATTTCCCGAAAGGGGGCATGTACGCTTTATCCAACGAACTCTTGCGCCTGGGCCTTAAAACCGGGGTAGCCTTTCATTTCAATTATCCGGTAGATAAAATCGTGATCGAGAAAAACAGGGCAAAAGGCGTAATTTCAAGGGGAATGCATTTTCCTTCCGACCTTGTTATCAGCAATGCCGACGTGTACAAGACCTACCGGGAACTCATGCCGGATCAAAAAGCCCCCGAAAAAATCTTGAAACAGCCCCTCTCCTCTTCTGCCATGATCTTTTTTATCGGGATGAAAAAGAAATTCCCGGAACTGGAAACGCATAATATATTTTTCAGCAAGAATTATCGCGAGGAGTTTTCCTTTCTTTTTGACAAAAAAGATATTTACTACGATCCAACCATCTACGTGTATATTTCATCCAAAAAACACGAGGCAGATGCCCCGCATGGCTCAGAAAACTGGTACGTGATGGTAAACGCGCCAAGTGATGCAGAATTAAACTGGGAAGAAATCGTAAAATCCACGCGCGCGGTGGTATTAAAAAAGCTAAACCGTATACTGGGCGATTTCATCGAGCAGTA
>CAZKIR010000501.1:0-3098 GCA_964552835.1 uncultured Bacteroidales bacterium | reverse complement strand
CCTGGCCGAAGGGGCACAGGGTACCTTGTTAGATATTGATTTTGGTTCGTATCCCTATGTTACTTCATCAAATACCATATGTGCCGGGGCCTGTACAGGACTTGGTATTGCCCCGGGGACGATCGGGGAAGTTATCGGGATTTTTAAAGCTTATTGTACCAGGGTAGGAAGTGGCCCTTTCCCTACCGAGTTGCACTGTGATACCGGGCAAAACCTCCGGGATGCCGGTCATGAATATGGTTCTACCACGGGTAGGCCCAGGCGTTGTGGATGGCTTGACCTCGTTGCCTTAAAATACGCTATCATGCTGAACGGGACCACCAAGTTGATCATTACCAAAACAGATGTGCTAAGTGACTTTGATACCTTAAAAATTTGCACGGCTTACAAGATTAACGGGGAAATTGTTGAGGAATTCCCACATGAGCTATCAGATGACTTGGAGCCGGTGTATACCGAGTTTCCTGGCTGGAACCAGAATATTAAGAAAATTACACGGGAGGAAGATTTGCCCGGGGAACTTATCAATTATATGAAATTCATTGAAGAACAAGTAAACGTGCCAATCGTGATCATGTCTGTTGGTCCTGAACGGAACGAAACCGTGGTAAGAAAAATATAAGGTGCTAATAACATGACCAGTAAAACCCGCTTATATTTATTGGTTCACGTTTTTTCTTTCATAATCTTTCAAGGAAATGCCCAGACAATGGTGCAAGATACCATTCTAGTCCCTTTTGGAAGGATAAACCATCATGCCATCCCTTACCCCCTTGATGAAATCAAGGATTTAAGGCCACGGAAGGATCGCGTCCTCGATATCGTTGAAAAAAACAGGTACGTCTTTTTCCCAGTTGACCACCTGGTGGTTACCCCCGAACCCATGGCCCAAAACATTAAAAACCTTTTTAACGACACCATAGCAAAGCTTGGTGCCCGCTTTAAACTCGAGATTGAAGATTTCAGGATATACCCGGTAAATGGCTTGTTGTTCTCATATCATAGCTTAGACGCGTCGCTGCGGGTTTTTCAAGACAAGCAGTACAAGGGATTGTTGTTATACAATGAAGAGGTGCCCCAGAAAATTTTAGGGAAAGAAAAAATTGAAAATTCATACAAATTTGCCTTGGAGCAATGGCAGTTCCATTTTATTTCAGACATGAACCGCTTAGCCGGTTACGAGATGGACAAGTGGCAGGAAGGTTTTTACAATTTTAGGCCAGGGCAAGAGAGCGCCCGGCGCTACTTGAACTTGACAGCCAAAACCACCCGTTTGTTATCGGGTTGGCTCTTGGACGGTGAATTGAATTTCTCGACCTACGAGGCCAGGGCCAAGAAACATGAAAACGGCAACATGATTCGCTTCAGGGAGGCCGGGAAATTTCAATCATTTGGCATGGGCCGTAAATCAGAACATTTTAAAATACGGCTCTCGCCAAGGTTCGCGTTCGACCTTCATTCCATTTTTATCCTGGGCATTAACAAGTGGAAAGACGTGGAAACAGCCGATAGGCGATTGGAAGAGGTAATATTGTTCAATTACACGCTAGGCCAGGAAATACTTTTTCACTCCTTTGCCAGGAATGGCTTGCAAGCAGGCATAGGGATCGTGGAAGACGTGTATTATATCGTCCACCACCGGGTCCGTTTTAACCCCGGTATATCCTTGAAAATAGGTATAAAACTGTGAAAAAAGAACATGTATGGGGAAGGATAAGCTACTGATAATCTTGTTTCTTCTTTGTGTTTGCCAACTTGGCTTGCTGGCGCGTAATTTTACCGTGTCAGGTTACGTGGTGGACAAGGAAACAGGGGAAACCATTATCGGGGCCACCGTGTCGATAAAAGGCACCTACAAGGGGACCATCAGCAACGAGCACGGGTTTTACCAGTTATCGGGTTTGCCCCCCGGCGCCCATCGCTTGCTCTATTCCCACCTCAATTATGAAACCCTGGAAAAAGAAGTTGAACTCAAGGAACAGAGCAAGGTTTTGAAAGAAGTTTTACTAGAACCCAGGCTTATTGACATTGAAGAAGTTTCCATCGTGGCCATGAAACCCGAGCAATTGGGCGATAGGGAAATGGAAGCCAGCCTGCGGGAATTGTCCGTGAAAGCCATCCAAAGTATTCCCACCGCCCGCGACGACGTGTTCCAGGCCATAAAATACTTGCCAGGGGTGGAAGGCACCGAGATGTTCTCGCCCCTTTACTCGGTACGGGGCGGCGACCCGGGCGAGAACATGATCTTGTTGGACGGCGTGACCATCTACAACCCATACCATTTTATTTCATCCTCGGGTATCTTCAATACCCAAATCATTAAAAATGTTGATATCATGACAGGGGGCTTTGGCGCGGAATATGGTGGCAGGAATTCTTCGGTGATGAACATTATTACCAAAGACGGGAACCGGAACGGGCTGCACGGGGAAATTGAGCCATCTACTTCCCAGTCGCGGGTGTTCCTGGAGTTTCCCACGGGAAACCGTTCCACCATGATGGTAGCAGGAAGGGTATATTATGACGTGATGAGCAACTTCCTTATGTACAGCAATAACTACTTTTTTGACGGCAACCTCTCCTACAACTGGAAAATCAATAAAAAAAATAAGCTGACCCTGAAATACTTCGGTTCAAAAGACAACACCGACATGAATTTCAATGCCTTTTACAGGTATTTTGGCAATAGTTTGGATATTGATATTTATGACGATTTTAACTTGATATGGGGCAACAACTGGACTAACCATGCCGGTACGGCCATCTTGAAAACCATTCTTTCGCCCAAGCTTTTCACGCGTACCCAGGTTTACGGGTCGCTTCACCAATCCAACGACCTTTCCGAACTCGATTTCGAGTACACGGAGCCTTCTTCGGATGTCTCGATCAAATGGTTTTCCAGCTCGGCTTTTCAAAGCTATATCCACGACCTCACTGGAAAAACATCCGTCAATTATCAAATGACGGATTGGAACCTGCTACGGTTTGGCGGCGAATACAAGAGCTACAAGTTTAGCAACGCGGTAAAATTAAATGATATCAACAATGGAAAAATTAGTCGTGAGCCGGAATTAATGTCTTTTTTCGCGGAAGATAAA
>CAZKIR010000500.1:1982-3108 GCA_964552835.1 uncultured Bacteroidales bacterium | reverse complement strand
AAGGCAATGCTGGTTAGCCAATTGAAAAACAATGGAAAAAATATGGCTTCCAACCATTTTTATTTCGTGCCGTTAAAGGAGTTGGCCCTGCCAAAAGCATCCATAGAATATGAAATAACTGAACAGGGAGGAAAAAAATTCATCGGGATAAGCGCTGATAAGTACGCGAAATATGTACAGGTACTAGTGAAAAACCAGGATGTGCACTTGTCTGATAATTATTTTGACCTGATGCCTGGCGCCAAAAAACGGGTGGCCATTGATAATTCGGACAAACCTGTTTCAAAGGATGATGTAGAGGTCATTTCTTTAGTTGATGCCTATAAATAGGGACACTTAGAAAACTCCAATTTTAAAAAACGTGTGTTTTCTTATAAGCACTAAATTAGGAGTATCTAATCAGGATAGATTCAAAAATAAAGATATATTTGCCGGCAAATAGAAATAAAAATAAAAGAAATATGTGTAAAAAAGCAATGCTCCATCTGATATTATTGTTGCTGTGCTTCAATGTATACAGTCAGTACCCGGCAGTTAAGATAGCCGAAGATGTGGACAACTCATTTATTGAAACCGGTGAAGACAGTACCATCCATGTTGTATATTATTCAACGGGTCTAAACAAAGGGGTTTATTGTTATGGTCAAACGCTTGATGGACTGATAAATAAAATAGAAATCCCGGGTTCGGCCGATATGGCCAGGCCCCGCGTGCATGTTGATGCAAAGGGCCGTGTGCATATTGTTTTTCAGAAAGGAAAAACCGGGGATGCTACATCCTCCTGGTATACACGGTTTGAAAACGATGCATTTATTGAACCGGAACAATTTGCCCATGCTGATTCTTTAGATGTAGCCAGGGCATTCGTGCCAGATGTTGCTGCAGACAGCAGCGGCAATGCCCTGGTATGTTTCTGGACAATAGGGGGCACGGGGAATCATGCACGGTACCGCTGGCGTTCTTATGATGGTACATGGAGTGAAACGAAAGGGGATTTGTCAGGTTTTCACGCGGCAACACCAAAGGTTGAAGTGTATGATAACGCGTTTTACCTGTTTTATTCCCGTGATGATTATGTTAAAAAAGTGGCAGGGCCGTCACAATTTGGTGGGATCTTTACCGGCGG
>CAZKIR010000500.1:916-1972 GCA_964552835.1 uncultured Bacteroidales bacterium | reverse complement strand
GAAAAGTAAAAATTTAAACCTGAGCATTCAAAACGAAGGGATCAATTTTATTTTTGATAAGGACGGCCACATTATAGCCACTGGCAATGTCAGGGAACAATTCAATGGCCCTGTAGGGGTATGGGTTTCGGTGCAGAACGATAGCACCTTCTTGCCCGGGTATCTCGGTGGGTTCAAGGGCACGGACCGCGGAGACGAAAGTTCGGTGCACCCTTCGGTGGCGATAGATGATTATGACGGGAGCATTATCATATCGGCATTGAACCCGGAAAATCTTTTGGCGTATTATTCCGTGGGGGAAACAGGCAATTGGTCTCCCTTAACAAGGCTGCGTCCCGAGGCTGACGATCGCCAGGGTGAAATCAGGAATAACCCAAGTGTGGCAGATATCCCCGGGAAAGGGGTAGCAGCCCTTTATCGCGGGGGCGGTAATTTATACGTGAGAAGGATTGCACGGGATGATTTATTTACACGATGGGAAGAAAAGCAGGGTATATGTTCGGGCAGGAACTTTGATGTAGCCGTGTTGAATGATACCCTGGCCTTAATTTCGGACAACTATTATGAACTGGATGAGAACGGGAACATTCTGTTTTCTGATGAAACGGTTGCAGATAATGGGCAAAACAAGCTTGATTTCGGGCCGGCCATTACCATATCCAAAAATGGTATTGTTCATATTCTATCGAGAGGTGGTGGCTACAAGTCCGATGGATTTGAATTGTTTTATCATTCCAAAAGAATGGGTTCGGGCGACTGGCTCGTGAAGAACATGAAAGTCGCTGATCCTTTGCCAAGAAATTACGTGGTAGATATTGAACCCGTGAACGATAGTACCGGGGTGGTTTTCGCGCACCTGCACCAAAATTCAGATAATGTATGGTCTACGGTGCATTTCTATACTATGCTAAATGGAGCAATAGATTCGCTCGGTAGTTTTGAAACAACCGATTTGATTCGCGTGGATAATGATTTTAGAATGAGATATCACGATGATACATTATACATTGTAACAGGAAGGCCTGATTCATACGGGAAAGTATACTACATGAAAGC
>CAZKIR010000500.1:0-906 GCA_964552835.1 uncultured Bacteroidales bacterium | reverse complement strand
CCAAACTAGATGAATACCTGCCATTAAACTTGGTTGAAAGCAAACAGCTTTTTAATGCCGGGGACTCACGAAAAGGCCAACCCGATATTGCCATCGATACCAATGGCACGGTGCATTTTGTTTATGGCCCGAAACACCAGGTGTATTATAACAAGATAACAGATACCCTGGCCATACATGATAAAATCATATTTAACAAGCTGAATGATTGGCATCTTGGTGGCGGCATGGCCGCGCTGGGGGTGTCGCCCGATGGGAGAAACATCGTTTCGGCTGCCCTGCAAACCGATGGTTCAAAAGAAGCAAGCAATAGTGAAATACTATGGAGCATTTCTCCTGATGGCGGGGAAAACTGGACGTATCAAAAAAAGATTGGTTCAAGAACCCATGGGGGGGAAGGCCGCATGAGGCCCCGGATAGTCAGTTGTGGAAGTAAGTTCTATCTGGTGTTCTATGATAGGGATGAATCAAAACTGAGTATGCAAAAAATTGTCCTGGAATATCCCGTTTTCAGAACAACAGATAAGCCTGAATTAAGTCCTTACTCCAGCAATCTTTTTACTGTTTATGACGATACCGTGCATGTAGATATTAGTTCTGATCCTGATGTATCTCATTTTTATACCGTGGATGGTTCTATGCCCGGCCTGTCTTCAAAAAAATATCAGGGTTCGATTACCCTGGCAGATACCACTGAATTATCTGTTATATCTTGTAAGCCGGGAAATTACCCTATTATATCTACTTATTATTATAAAATTAATGTTGATACCACCACGGGTATTGCCAGGACAACAACCCGGGAAATGGAAGTATATCCCAACCCGGCAGGGGAAAAAATATACCTCAGGTTAGGGCATCAAACAGCCGGACCGGTATACATATCGATAACCAATTTACAGGGCA
>CAZKIR010000499.1:0-3121 GCA_964552835.1 uncultured Bacteroidales bacterium | reverse complement strand
TGATTTCCATGGATGGCTACGTGTATGCCCCCAAGCAAGATAAACGGGAATACTTGCGACAAGTCGAAAGCATATTGTACACTTTGAAGGTAATACAATAGTGGGCGGGATTTTATTTCTCTATATAAATCCGTGCGTCTACCGCGAAAATATTTTCATTTTTCCCGATAAGGGGATTGATGTCTATTTCCTTTATTTCTGTCGCGAACCTTAGCATGGTGGATAATTTGACAATGATATCGGCGAATTTTTCCTCGCTAACGCCTACTTGCCCGCGCGTGCCTTGTATAAGTTTATAGCTTTTGGTAGAACGTATCATCGACAAGGCTTCTTCATGGTTCAGCGGGGCCAGGCCAGATGACACATCTTTTAATACCTCGATAAAAATTCCTCCCAGGCCACACAATACAACGTGCCCGAAATCTTGCTCGTACTTTGCACCGATAAATAACTCGGTTCCGCTGATCATGGGCTGGATCAAGACTGCCTTACACCCTTTAATTTTTTTTATCCTCCTGAATTCTGATAAAAGATGGGCCTTGGTTTTGACGTTCAATACCACGCCCCCCACGTCGGTTTTGTGAACGGGGCCTACGGCTTTTAAAGCAAGTGGGTAACCCAGTTCTTCGGCCACGGCCACGGCTACTTTTCTTGATTTTACCACCCGTTCTTTAACCATGGGGATTTTGGATGCTTTCATGATGGCTTGTACGTGTCCCTGGTCAAGGAACCCCGTTTTAGATTTTTCTATTATTTCCCGTATCCTTTCAATATCCACGAGTTCCTTGTATAATTCTTCATGGGCGGGGTAAGGGGTATTATGTGTTTTTGACACGGCATTGCCCAACAAAACTTCATCGGGAAAATTCACGTGGCCCTTAGAGAGAAAATATTCTACTTCTTTCTTGGCCGAGCTGATGGAGGGCAAGATCGGGTAGATAGGTTTTTTGCACTCGTGCATTTTTTTGTCTAGCACCTCGTAGGCGTCATAAACTTCTTGCAGCCCCGTGCTGCCAAAAATAATCATCATGGCATCAACACTGGGCAAATTGTTCTCGCAGTAGTCGATCACGTAAGCAAGTTGGCTTGGGGTGCCGGTTGCCAATAAATCAACCGGGTTAGATACGGCGGCCCCTGGTTCTAAATTATCGCGGATTGCTTTCGCGTCTTTTCCCCCGATTTCCGGGATATTTAGCCCGCCCGTGGCCAGCGCGTCGGTAAGCATGACTGCAGGGCCGCCCGCGTGGGTAATGATAGCTATATTCTTGCCTTTGATTTCCTTCTGGGTAAACACGGAAGCCACGGTGGTCAATTCTTCCCGGCCATGGCAACGTACGATCCCTGCTTTCCGGAAGAGGGCATCAACGGCCAGGTCTGAATTGGCCAAGGCACCCGTGTGAGACGAGGCAGCCCGGATTCCCGCTTCTGAGCCGCCTGATTTGATGGCCGCGATTTTGCAACCCTTGCGGATAAGCGATGACGCGTGCTTGAGAAGTTTGTCAGGATCATGGATAGTTTCAAGGTATAAAATTTTTATCCGAGAACTATTTTCTTTTTCAAATGTCTCGTCCATGTATTCTACCACGTCTTCTACCCCGATCTGTGCGCTGTTGCCCACCGAAAACATGCTGTTGAACCGCAAGCCTTTTGGCAAGGCCGATTCCAGGATGAAAATGGCCGTGCCGCCGCTTGCTGACACGAAATCCACCCCCTTGGGATCGAGCACGGGCACCGGGGAGGTAAAAATGCTCTTGTAGTTCTGGTTAACGACCCCCACGCAGTTCGGGCCAATTAATGAACCCTTTACTTCATTAACCACGTCAACAATCCTTTTCTCCATCCTGGCGCCTTCTTCACCAACTTCACTAAATCCCGAGGATAAAATAATAAATGCCCTCGTGTTTTTATGATAAGCCAATTCTTCTGCCACTTCCGGGCAAAAACGGGCGGGTATGGCAATTACGGCCATTTCTACTTCGGGCAAATCGCTTGTTTTCTGGTAGCACGGGATCCCCTGCACCTGTTCTTCTTTTTGGTTAACAGCGTAAACATCGCCATTGAACCCCCCTTTTAGTAAATTCTCTATTATTTTACCGCCCGGTTTGTGAAGGTTGTTGGAACCCCCGATGACAGCAATGCTCTTGGGGTTTATCAAGCTATTATTAACTAGCATAAGGCATGTTTTTTGCCATGAAAAATTGTTTTAGTGATTACAAAGATATGAAAATGGAAAAGATTAGGAAATGATATTTGCCCGGTATAGGCTAAAAAAATGTTTGTACTTTCGCGAGGCATATTCTAATAGATGATGAAAGAGATAAAAGAAATATTGCAGGAAGTAAGGTGGGAGAGGGGGGACATTGTAAAATTATTGTCCGCTAACAAGGAAGAGGCAAGGCTTATTTTTCAGGAAGCAGCTAAAGTAAAGGAAAAACACGTGGGCAACGTGGTGTATTTCCGGGGCCTGGTTGAATTTTCCAATATTTGCCGAAAAAATTGCTTGTACTGTGGTATTCGTTCTGGCAATCACAAGGTAAAACGGTATAATTTGAATGATGAAGAAATACTTTTTGCAGCGGAATATGCCTCGAAAAGTAATTATGGCTCACTGGTACTACAATCAGGAGAATTAGAATCACCTGCTTTTGCCACGAGGATTGAAAACCTGCTGAAAAGAATTAAAACTATAGGCAAGGATAAACTGGGCATTACATTATCATTGGGAGAACAAAAAATTGAAACCTATCGGCGTTGGTTCGAGGCCGGGGCTCATCGGTATTTGCTAAGGGTAGAGGCCACCAACCCCGAATTATACAAGAAAATCCACCCCGGTGATAGCATTCATCGCTTTGAAAGGCGGTTGGAATGCTTGAAATCCCTTCAAGATACAGGTTATCAAACGGGCACGGGTGTGATGATTGGCCTTCCTTTTCAAAATATGGACGATTTAGCGGGCGATTTGCTTTTCATGAAAGAATTTGATATTGACATGGTAGGCATGGGGCCTTACATCGAGCACCCCGAGGCTCCTTTAAGTGCTTTTGCTGATCAATTAGCAACCCTGGAGGAACGTTTTTTTCTTAGCCTTAAAATGATCGCTGTGCTGCGGCTTATGATGAAA
>CAZKIR010000498.1:0-3131 GCA_964552835.1 uncultured Bacteroidales bacterium | reverse complement strand
TACCAAATATATAATTAAAAATAAAAAAGAAACAGAATAGAAATACGTGAGCAACCGTTTCATGTGAATGTCTGTTTATTGTTTTTTTTCACATAAAAGAATTATCCAAGGAATTGGCTTATATACCTCATGCACAATAAAGTATGGCGATAAAAGATTAACAAAACTATTTGTGCCCCAGTGGTTCAGGTGATCAGGGGTATTGCCCAATCTATCCCAGTATTTTAACCGAACCATGTTTAAGAAACGCCATAATGGTTCATTAGGTACACTTATCAATAAATATTTACTTGTAACACGGCGCAATTCATCAATTCCCTTCAAGGGCCATTCCAAATGTTCCAAGACTTCACTGCATATAACACATTCTACAAAATTATCTTCAAATGGGATTTGATAAATACTTCCTTGTCCAACATTTGCGAAAGGGATGTTTTTCTTGGCTTTATTCACTTCATCTTCATTGATGTCTAACGCGTACACGCTATTAATAGGTTTTATATCGCTTAAATAATGCAGTAATAATCCTTCTCCGCAACCTACATCCAATACTTTTAGGGGCTCGATGTTAAAAAATATTTCGGCAATTTTAGCGAAAAAGCGTGAAACTAAAAATTTACTAATAGGGTTCTTGGTTGTATATTTTGCATGTTCACTAAATATATGCTTTTGCATAATAAAATAAATTTACTTGTATAATTTTTGATTATCCTGAATATCCATCCACATGGCAAAAAACAGAGATTGCAGTGAGGTTATGGTAAGGAAGATAAAAATAATTAGCCAACTATCGCGCGTAACTTCACCTTTATATATAAAATTCCTGAAAAGTTCTACTATAAACGGGATATCAATTACCGCCAAAATAAATGCTAAAGCATAAAAGAGAAACAGGGGATGAAAATCCCTAAAAAGATATTTCACGAACAAGCGTTTGATGAAAGAATAAAGCAAAAGCAAAGATAACCTGGGAATTAACTTCAGGATTTTCATTTTTGACTTTTCGCCCACGTTGTAAATAGGCTTTATTTCAACCTCTTTTAAGGTACTTGAAATAATATTCAGTTTCACGAGGATATCATTCGGGTAGCCGTAATTGGTATATAATTCATCCAGGTTAATTCCGTTAAGGCTTTGCTTGGATATGGCGGTGAATGCCGTTTGGGTATCACTGACCTGCCAATATCCCGAGGCAATCTTTGTCAAGATAGAAAGTATTGAATTACCAAAATACCTGATATTTGGAATAATCAATTTTGAACTCCTGTGGATAAGCCGGTTCCCTTTCACGTACCCTATGCCCTCGTAAACCACGGGGGCACATATTTTTTCCAGTTCTTCGGGATCCATTTGCCCGTCCCCGTCTATCTTTGCCGTACAATCAATATTGTTTACTTTACACCAGTGGTACCCGGTAGCTACCGCGGCACCAACCCCGCAATTTTTTTCATGGTTAACCAGGATGATCCTGTCTTTTTCAAGAGTTGTATTATAAACATGGCTGGGAACCAATTTTTTCTTTTCTTCCCGGGTAATCTCCAAAGCTAATATATCCGCCTGATTAAATACATTTTTTTTAATCTTTCTGGGGCCGATCAATTCATTTGAATAATCTTTATCGTTTTTATCAATGTAATTTTGAATTATTTCAGCCGTGCGATCCTTAGAGCAATCATTCACAATAATGATCCTGTCTACAAAAGAAGGCATTGATTCAATGACCATACCTATTTGGGATTCTTCGTTATAGGCCGGGATAACTACTGCTATTGTTTTATGGTTTATCATTGTATAGTTTAAATCAATGCAGCAAATATATTCACAATTCTATATTTTTTTCTTTTTTCCATGAAAGATATTTCAAAAAATTATATAATTGTAATTTTATAGTATATAGAAAAGATTGTTACAACTGGTTATAAATTATTAAAAATGAACAAATTAAATAGTAAAATCCATACCTTCTTTAATTCTTTAGAGGGTATTTTGAAAAAAAATGATCGGGCTTTTTGGATAGCTATAATTATTATATCTTTCATGTACAACTACAACAAAGTATTATTTGAAAGGCCTGTTGGTGTCCATCAATGGCGAAATTGCGTTTCCGCGGGATATGCCTTGAATTATTTTCATGAAGGGAATTTTTGGCATCCGGGAATTGGGACTTATTTAGCTGACAACCACGAGTCTAACACTGTAATACTCGAGTCCCCAATCTTGTATTATACTATTTCAAGATTATATAAAATATTTGGTTACCAAGAATTTTTATATCGCTTGTTTAACGTGATCATTGGGTTTATTGGATTATTTTATCTCTTTAAAGCATCGCGCCTAGTTATTCATAATTATATCCTATCGTTATTTATTTCCATCGTGATATTCACATCTGCTACTTATGCTTTTTACTTGAATAACTTTATCCCTGATCCAACCGCCCTATCTATTTCTTTCATCGGGTTTTTCTTATTTTTAAAATATTCCAGTTCTAAAAAATTTTTCTATTTTTTGCTATCCATGCTATTTTTTGCTGTTGCTGGTTTATTAAAAGCACAATCCTTGATTTTATATTTCGCGATAGCTACAATTATGGCACTAGAGTATATTTTTAACGCCAGGTTTAAAAATGATAAAGAAAAAATATTTCAAAACCCTATTAAATCCGTTATCACCTTCGCGGGTGTAATCCTTGTAATTTTCGCTTGGTATTATTACGCGAAACAATATTCCATCTCTCATGGTTCCATGTCATCCATCCGGGTAACCCAGTCGGCAGTATGGCATTTTAATGAACAGCAAATAACAGATATCCTGGGGAAGCTAGCATGGCGTTTTAAAAGTGGATATTATCAACATCCCGTGCTATTATGTTTAACAGGTTTTCTTTTCTTGCATAATTTAGTTTTTTTTAAAAAATATAACCGCGTTCTTAGTGTTATTAATATCCTTGTTTTTATACAAATGCTTTTGTTTAACATATTGTTTTTTGAATCAATCGGGAGATGCGGATATTATCAAATAAACAATTTCGTGTTCTTAAGCCTGGTATTTTTAAATTTTTTCTCGTATTTGAAAAACTGGTATCCAAAAATATTTTCATCCCGCTATTTTAAATTAGGCATATCTGCCCT
>CAZKIR010000497.1:0-3136 GCA_964552835.1 uncultured Bacteroidales bacterium | reverse complement strand
AAAGCTTGCTTTTGTTACGCGAGGTATACCGGGAGAAACCCGCCTTGAAAATGCCCTATTTCGAAAAGGTGATGGACGCCAAATCCGATGAAATCATCAAAGTTTTCTCGGAATCATTCCCCGACGAAAAAGCCCGCGTGGTAAACATCCTTAACGAGATAGACCCGGCCAATTCTGATAAATATCAACGCATTATCAGTGAAAAATAACTACAGTTTAATGGACAACCACTAATTATTGCAGAAACCATAATTTTGTTGTTATTTTGTACCTTTCACGGTAAAAACATAGTGCCATGCTGCAATCACTATCCGTACAAAATTATGCTTTAATCCAGCAATTGCACATCCGGTTCCAGGATGGATTTTCGATTATTACAGGGGAAACCGGGGCTGGAAAATCTATCATCCTCGGGGCGATGGCATTGATTACCGGGCAAAGGGCAGATACCAGTGTACTAAAAGACAAATCTCAAAAATGCGTGGTTGAAGCGAACTTTATTTTAAATAAAAAAACATATGCCCCATTTTTTGATGAACATGATCTTGACTTTGAAGAAACCACCATATTGCGCAGGGAGATTAACAAAAATGGCAAATCCCGGGCATTTATCAACGATACACCTGTAAACGTGAGCGATTTAAAGGAAATTGGGCTACAGCTAATCGATATCCATAGCCAACACCAAAGCTTGTATTTAAACAACCCGGGTTTCCAATTGATGGTAGTGGACCATTTCGCGAAAACCACCGGGCTTTTGGAAACATACAAGCGAGAATATCAGGAATACAAAAAACACCTGGGCCAACTGCAAAAATTGCAAGAAGAAGCCGAAAAAGCAAAAGCCGACCAGGATTATTACCAATTTCAATTTGACCAGTTGGAAAAAGCCAAACTCCAGGAAAATGAACAAGAAGAGCTAGAAAAAGAGCTGGAAACCTTAACCCATGCCGAAGAGATAAAAACCAACCTGGGCAAGGCCTCGGGATTGCTCTCTGAAGATAATGACCCGGTCATTAGCCGGGTGGGCGAGATAAAAAACCTGATTGCCAAAATTGAAAATTATTTTCCGGGGGTTGCCGAGTTCAGGGAGCGCGTCGAAAGCACCCTGATCGAACTACAAGACATATCGGGCGAGCTGGAACTCCTGGCACAAGACGTGGAATTTGAGCCCGGGCGGCTCGAGTTTATAAACGAACGGTTGGATTTAATCTACGAACTCCAACAAAAACACCGGGAAAAAACGGTGGCCGGGTTAATCACCATCAAGGAAGACCTGGGCAAAAAACTGAAAACTATCATGGACAGTGATTTTCAAATAACCCAGGCCCAGGAAGCCCTGGACAAACAAAAAGAACGCTTGTACCAGATCGCCGGGGAATTGTCCGGCCATCGAAAACAAAAATTCCCGGAACTGGAGGAAAGAATAACGGGAATCCTGGTACAACTGGGTATCCCCAATGCAAAATTCCGTGTTAAGCACGATTTGCACGAGGATTTTAAACCGGAAGGAATTGACGCGGTGCAATTCTTGTTCTCTGCCAACAAACAAGCCCCCCCGGAAGAATTATCCAAAGTTGCCTCGGGAGGGGAAATCTCCCGGGCCATGTTGGCCTTGAAATCGATTATTTCCAGTAGTAACGAGATACCCACCATTATTTTTGACGAGATTGACGCGGGGGTTTCCGGCGAGATAGCCCACAAGATGGGCAATATCTTGAAAGAAATGGCCGGGGGCATGCAGGTCATCAACATTACCCACCTGCCCCAGGTAGCCAGCAAAGGCGACCATCATTTCAAGGTATTTAAAGAAGAAAACCATAACGCGACATTAACAAGGATCAAAAAATTAAACCCGGGGGAGCGGATCGAGGAAATCGCCAAGATGCTTAGTGGCGAATCCCTTACAGAAGCAGCCCTGTCCAATGCCCGGGAATTATTATCTTCTTGATCAAACTTTTGAACTTTTAGCCTGTTTATTTCCAAAAATCAAATAAAATCATTATTATGGCTTATCATTTACTTGAAGGAAAAAAAGGTATTATTTTTGGTGCCCTGAACGAAGATTCCATTGCCTGGAAAGTGGCAGAACGTGCCCATGAAGAAGGTGCCCAGTTTACCTTGACGAATGCCCCGGTGGCTTTTCGCATGGGAAAAGTGCAGGAACTGGCAGAAAAAACCGGTGCCAAAGCCATCCCGGCCGACGCTACGAACATGGACGACCTGGAAAAGCTTTTCAATGAGAGCAAGGAACACCTTGGTGGGAATATTGATTTTATCCTGCATTCTATCGGCATGTCGCCGAACGTGAGAAAAAGCATTCCATACGACATGACCAATTACGACAATTTCCTGAAAACCCTGGACGTGTCGGCCCTATCATTTCATAAAATATTACAAACCGCGAAAAAACTTGATGCCCTGAACGAGTGGGCTTCAGTACTGGCCTTATCATACGTGGCAGCCCAAAGGACCCTTTACCGGTACAACGACATGGCCGATGCCAAGGCCATCTTAGAATCTATCGCGCGAAGCTTTGGCTACATTTATGGCAGGGAAAAACATATCCGCATCAACACCATCTCGCAATCCCCTACCCCAACCACGGCCGGTAAAGGGATTGAAGGCTTTGATTCCTTGTTGGATTTTACCGAGCGCATGTCGCCCCTGGGCAATGCAACGGCAGCAGAGTGCGCGGATTTTTGCATCACCTTGTTCTCTGATCTCACGAAAAAAATTACCATGCAAAACCTATACCACGACGGGGGATTCTCGAGCATGGGCATGAGCGAACGGGCCATGCGGCAATACGACAAGAGTTTTGAGGATCGCAAGTGATGCATTTGTAAATTTATTACATTTGCCAAAAACCCTGAAAAATGCCTATCGCGAAAATCATTTTGGTAGCATTCTATCTTTTCACACCCTGGCTTATCCTTTTTCTTTGCCACCGGTTTCGCTTTGTCAATAAAATTGGGTCGGTCGTAATTGCATATGTCGTGGGCATCGTGGTGGGGAATATTGGCATCTTGCCAGAGGGCAGCGAAATAATCCAGGAATGGATCACCAAACTGACCATTCCCCTGGCCATTCCCTTGCTCTTGTTCTCGACCAACATGAAAGCCTGGCTAAAAAT
>CAZKIR010000496.1:0-3138 GCA_964552835.1 uncultured Bacteroidales bacterium | reverse complement strand
TAATAACAAGGCTTTCAAATCGTAACTTGTAGGCTACCAGGTCTTGAATGGTGATTATTTTAAGATCAAATTTATTGGCTAGTTTTATTAATTCTGGTAAACGGGCCATGGTGCCGTCCTCGTTCATGATTTCAACCAGGGCGCCCCCGGGTTTTAATCCAGCCAAGCGGGTTAAATCAATTACTGCCTCTGTATGCCCTGGCCTGCGGATGACCCCGCGGTTTTTGGCCCGTAGCGGGAATATATGCCCGGGACGGCCAAGTTCCTCGGGCTTGGTATTTGGATCGATCAAGGCTTTGATGGTTTTTGCCCTGTCAGAAGCCGATATGCCCGTGCTGCACCCGTGCCCGATTAAATCGACTGACACCGTGAAAGCCGTGTGGTGCATGGCCGTGTTCTTGCTTACCATTAATTCTAGTTCCAACTCGTCGCAGCGTTCTTCTGGCAAGGAGGCACAAATCAAGCCCCTGCCTCGCGTGGCCATGAAATTTATGATTTCGGGGGTTATCAGTTCGGCCGCTGCCACGAGATCGCCCTCGTTTTCCCGGTCTTCGTCGTCCACCACGATGATGATTTTTCCTTGCCGGATATCTTCGATTGCCTCATCAATGGTATTTAATTTCCTACTGATTTCTTCTAGTTGGTTCCCAGACATTGGTTTTTACTCCTTTGATGTATTTAAAGAACCCGAACAAAAGGGCCAGGTTCATGCTGTAGAAATGTGTAATAAATCGCAAAAGTAGTACATGTAAATGAATTTTTCGTAATATAGAATCAATAACTGGCAAGAGCAACAGGGCCAGTTGTCCTATAAAGCTTAGCTGGTAAAACATGGAGCTTGATAAAATAAACGCGTTCGAGATTAGTGCGGCCAGGATAAAGAAGGGCCCGCCCCATCGCAATACTTTATGCGAGAAAAAACTGAAGGCAATGCCTGAAAAAGGGGGCCAGAGAAGTTTGCGAAAAGCTTTCAGGTTCTGGTAATTGCCAGCCGATATCCTGGCTTTTCGCCTGAATTCTTCCCGTAAATCATTTGAAACATCCTCGTATACCTTTGCCTTTAAATTATTGATGCATTTTTTGCCTTTTTCCAGAATTTTCATGTTAATGTAAAAATCATCTACCAGGTACTTCTCGGGTACTCTTGGATAAAGGTCTTTCCAGATGGCATAACAGCCCCCGAAAGGCCCCATCATGGTACCCCAGGCCATGCCTTCCATGTTCTTGATTTTTACCTCGCGGGTAATGTAGGCTTTTTCCTGGTAGGATATACCTTCCTTTTTCATGCCGCGGTTCAACATGTTGCTGTCAACCAAACCAACATCGGGCGTTTTAAAATATTTTACCAGCTCGAACAAGGTTTCTTGCTCGAAAAGCACGTTCGCGTCGTTTATTACCAGGATTTTGCCAGTTGCCTTGTTCGAAAGTTCGTTTATGATATTGGGCTTGCCTTTTCTTTCCGTGAAGGGAAATAAAAAAAGCTGTCCCTTGTTTTTTCGCGAAAAATCCTGGATTATCTTGTCGGTAAGGTCGGTAGAAGCGTCAGAACCAATAAGGCATTCTACTTTATGGATGGGATAGGAGGTATGAAAGATGCTTTCCAGTTTTTCCCGGATAACAGTTTCCTCGTTGCGGACAGCCAGGATAATGGAAACTTTTGGCAGTTCATCGTCTTTTTTGTAAGAATCCAGGGAAATGGGCCGTTTGGCAGACAATAATTTCAGGATCAAGGGGTAGATGAGGTAAGAATGCAACAATGCAAGGACGGAAACCCAGAAAATTATTTTGATTATCATTCGCTTAGCTGTGATTTATAAAAATCTGCCAATGCTTTGGCCAGGGCAAAATTATCAAAATTTTTATAAATAAATGCACGGGCGTTCTCTCGAATTGATTCTAATTGGCCCGGATTGGCCAAAATATTCAGGATGCTGTTTGCAAATTCATTGGGGTTTTGGGCGATTAACAGATGTGTGCCATGAATGGCAGGTATGCCTTCAATACCAATGGGGGTCGTGATAATCGTTTTGCCCAGGGCCATCCCTTCCACGATTTTTATTCTCATCCCGCTCCCACTAAACAAGGGGACAACCATAAGGCCATGGTGGAGGATAAAGTCATGTGCATCGGGTATTTCGCCGTGATAGCCCGTGTTTTTAATGTTTTTTATTTTTTGTTCCATCCAACCGGGGGCGTTTCGGCCGGCTACATGAAATTGCATCCCTGGCATTTTTTCCAGGATCATTGGCCATACTTTATCCAAGAACCATAAAAGCCCTTCCTGGTTTGGCATCCAGTCTAAGGCACCCAGGAAAAATAAATGATCGCTTTTTTCATGTTTCACCGGGGGCGGCAGGTGTTCAATGTCCATCCCGGTGGGGATAACATGAACGGGCTTATTGTTTCCCAGTTGATCGAGTTTGTCACTGTCCCTTTGGGTTATGGGCAGCAACACATCATATAGGAAAAGGGTATCGCGTTCCATTTTTTTTAACCTTCTCACCATGGAGCCCAGGTACCATTTTTTGCAGCTATACCATGCTTGCACGCGGGCTGCCCTTTCCCAAATCTCGTGTTCGATATTATGCGCCCGGTAGGCCACGAGGGCGTTAGATTTTTTCCGGATAAGCGGTATATACTGGCACATGTAAAGCCCTTCTACTTGTACTACATCAAATGTATTGCTTGATAATAATTCGGTAAGCTTGTCCTGAAAATTTTTCCCGTGAAAACGAGCGGCGATATATGGTTTTTTTGAAAATGCCCAGTTGAATAACAATTTAATTGGATGTACCCGGGTGTCCATCGGGGTGCAGGTGAAGTTGATTGTACTGGTCAATTCCCGTGGCAGCGAATTGGGGTCAACCTGGTGTTTTACCGTGTTGATGGCCAGGATATGGACTTGGTGGCCATTCTTTGACAGGGCTTTCGCGAGGCTTAGGGTAGCAATCGCCCCCCCGTCGTTCGGGGGGTAGGGGACTTTATTAGCGATTTGTAGAATCTTCACCGCGCCGTTTTTGTTTTATTTTTTTGAAAATATTAATTTTCTTGAAAAAAGCAAAATAGGTGTCAATGTTCAGGATCACGGAATCGGTCGTGGCCTTGTAGGTCAGGAAAATGCCCAGCGGGAGCAGTATA
>CAZKIR010000495.1:0-3165 GCA_964552835.1 uncultured Bacteroidales bacterium | reverse complement strand
AAGCAATGTCATCAGGCCTATGCCCTTAATGCCCGAGCCTTTCCCGATGTGTTTTTCAAGTTTCTCTCTGGGTATCCATACATCAAACAGGCCGATAAGTATAAACATACAGGGAAGGATCGCGATCATTTCGCTAAAGAACCGCCAGAAGGTGGTTTCAAATAGCTGCTCGCCGGTTGAAAAATCCACCAGGTAAGAGACGCCGATAAAACCGCCGAACAGGAGGATAACTGGAAAGTCTATCCTGTATTTCAGAAGCTGTGTTTTTATTGCTGATTTATTGAATTTCATAGGATTCACTCCAATTTTTTATGTTAATGCAAAGATGATGGCCATAACAGCCCCAATAACAATAGCTCCTAAAAAACTTAACCCGTTTCTTATCAGGGTGACTTTCAATCCGAAATATTTGGCCTCCACGGGAATGGTCATAATGCCTACCATTTTAAGGGTGGTAATGAACAGGGCAATCACGCCGTAACCAACACCACTGTTATGCAGCATTCCGGCAAGTGGATAAGAGATAAAACCGGGTATCAGTGACACACTACCCACGATCGCTGCCGAAAGGTAACCCAAAACACCTGCCTGGTCGCCAAAATAGGTAAGCAACACCTTTTCGGGAATGAAAAACATGGCCACGCTCACCAGTATGATGACCGTAAGCAGTGTTGGGAGCAGCTTGAGAAATTGCATGGTTCCCTTTTTCAAACCTTGCAGGGTTTTCTGCCGGTTGGCGATTAAGGAGACCAGCAGCAACAGACCCGTTATGACGAAAAGGATGATCATTATTCCTTGCTCTTTTGAATCTGGATACCCAGAATTTTAGTAGCCTCTAAAGCTTCCATCTGATAATTGCCCGGCTCTGAAATGACGCACTGATCTTTTCCTGCTTCGGCATATTCCTTATCGATGTTTAAACCAATTCGTCCCGAAACAATGTAAAAAATCACGTAGGTTTCCATCTCGCAGGGTCCGTCCGGCGGCAGTTTTTCACCTGCTTTCAATTCAATTATCCTTACCTTGAAGGCATCGGTTTTATACAGTTCATTTTTATGTCTTTCGCCATAAGGCAAAGCGTGCATTGATTTAAGATCTAATAATTTCATAATCTATTGTATTTTGGTTCATTTCATCATTCATATTCATCAATAATTCCACCGGTCAGGCGCAGTAATGTATGATAGCTTTGGATGACCCTGAAAACAGCGTTCTGATATTCGTAGGCGGCGCTCATGTATATCTGTTGCACATCCCTGAAGTTAAAGGAGTTGATAAAACCACTTTCAAATTTCTCACGCGACAGCCTCAGGTTCAGCTCCGCCGATTCCCGGTTTTCACGGGCTACCCGGAGCAGTTGTTTTCGTACCCTGTATAGCTCAAGCTCCTGGGCAAGCTGGTTTTTCAGGCCTTGTTCCATTTCTTCGGTATGCACTTCTGAAATGTCCCTTTCTATTCTGGCAGCTTCCAGGGCCCGCTTGCGTGAATTTCCATTGAAAATGGTGTACGAAAGTGATATACCGGCTGATGTATTGTAGCCGCTACCCTGATTGAATTGATTCATAGTTTCATAATTTTGTTCCTGACCTTGGTATCCGGCTGATCCTGTTAATGATATGCTCGGATAGTAGTCGCTTTTAGAAGATTTTACATCCAACCGTGCCAGTTCCAGGTTCATGTATTGGTTTTTCAGGGTATGGTTGTTTTCAAGCATCTGATTTTTTAAATCGGTATATTTAAAACTGGTCGTATCCGGAGAGAATTGAGAAATAAATTGATATTCCGAATCCAGCGGTTCAGCCATGTGGTAATTAAGCTCCCTTATGGCATTGCGATATGCCGCTTTTGCAGAAAGAAAATCCGAGCTGTCTTTCAAATGCGCATTTTTGGCCTGCAGCATTTCGTAAGTATCTGTGGCGCCCATTTCTTTGCTGTGTTGTGCGCGCTTATAGCGGTCATTTGATAGCTCCATGTTATTTCGTGCAATAGACGATTTTTCGTCTGCCAGCAAAATATTATAATAAGCCAAAATAATACTGTATATAGTGTTTTCTATTACTACGGCCGCATTTCCCTGTGAAAGCTTTTCCAGCTCTTCGAGCCGGTTTTTTTGTATGCGTGCGCTAAATCCACGGAAAATAGTCCAGTTCATTTCCACCGAACTGTTAAATTGTTGTGTAGTGTAATTATCGCTGTCTCTAAAATCTTCTGAAATATTCCCGGAGCTCACAAACTGAATATTGGGTAAAGCACCTGTATTGCCCCAGGCATTTTGCAGCTCAGCAATTTCTTTACTTTTTTGGGTGATAATAATTCCGTAATTATTTTGAAGCGCCTTGTTTACAGCACCTTCCAGCCCCAGGTTTTGTTTTTCCTGTGCAGAGAGGTTTAGGGTGATCCCCATCAGTAATATGCCAATTAAAATTTTCATATTTATTGATTTTGTTTATTTGTTTTTTCAGCTATTTCTTCCTCTCGGATATCTTTTTCCAGTTTTTGGTTGATTTGATGATTGATTACTGCATTTTCCACTGACTCAGGTGTAATTCCTTCCGTGTTCTTGCTGAAGAGCTTTTGGGTTTTTATCAGCAATTCATTCGAAATTAAAATTTGTATTGGCAAAGTAAGCAGGATGAAAACGCCGCCAAAGAGAATGCCGTAGGCCACGGCTATTGCCATAGGGCTGAGAAAATGCGCCTCAGGACTTTGTTCCAAAATTAAGGGCATAAGTCCGGCTGTGGTGGTGAGTGTGGTTAGCAAGATGGGCCGAAACCTTGACTTAGCAGTTTCTATAGCCGCCTGAAACACTTTATGACCTTCAATCAACAGTTGATTGTACCGTGATACAAAAATGATAGAATCGTTAATAATAACTCCCGTCATTGCTACAAGTCCCCAAATACTGAACATACAAAGCGGTTCGTTGTGGATGGAATGGCCCCAGATGGCTCCCATAATTCCCAGCGGTATTGACAGGATAATAATAAGCCCTTGCCTAAAAGATTTAAAATATATGACGATTACCAGCACAATAATCAGTAAAGCCAATCCAAAATATTTTATCAGGCTTTGAATCTGCTCCTGTGTGTCCTTTTTTTGGCCCATGTGTGCATAGGTGATCTCCGGGTATTTTTCTAAAATTCCGGGTAAAATGTCATTCTCTAC
>CAZKIR010000494.1:0-3169 GCA_964552835.1 uncultured Bacteroidales bacterium | reverse complement strand
AGCTGAAACTTTTCAGTACTCGGAAAGGGCGATGGCCCGGAATTTTATCGAGATGCTGGAAAACAAGAAAATGCAGGCCAAGGATAGCGCGGACATCCCCATGTTGGAAAAAGAGCATGCGTTGCGGATAAAAATTCGGAAATTGGCACGGCAACTGCAAAAAGAAGCCCTCCAGTCCGGGCAAAATAATACGCGTGCAGGGAACAATTCCCGCGATGAAACCCGTTTACGGATTGACCACGAACTAGAAAAAACACAAGGCGAATACGCTGAACTTCTGATATCATTAAAACTCAGGCGCCGGGAATACGCCTCGCTGGTCTCATTGGTGCCACCAGGAATCCAGAAAATCCAGTCTGCCGTGAAACCCGGCACCGCGGTGATAAAATATTGGTTGGGATACCATAACGCGTTGGTCTGGGTTATCAAAAATGACAGCTTGTTCCATCTTTCCCTCCCCATTGGTGAAAACGAGGTTGAAAGTTACGTGTCGCGGGTAAGGGCCGCGATGCCCCGTTCTGAAAAAATTGCCCTGCGTTTACTGCAGCAACTTTACCAAAAAATGTTTAAACCCTTGGAGGGGCAATTGGATCAGGTAAAAAAGCTCGTGATCGTTCCCCATGGCAGTTTGCATTTTATGCCTTTTCACGCGCTGCTTGACGAGGATGGCCAGTTTCTCGTGCAAAAATACGTTTTTTCTTACCAACCTTCTTGTGCGGTATATGATTACTTGTCAGGAAAAGCCGATAAATCCCCGGCAAGTATATTCGGGCTGGCCCTTGGGGATATTAAGCTCGGGGGTTTCGAGGGTTTGCCAGGTACCCTGGAAGAATTAGAATCCATTTCTGCTCATTTCGCGGATAAAGAAGTTAAACTTGGCCAAGAAGCTACCGAGACTTCCTTTAAAAAAGCGGTTGGAAAAGCCGATATTTTTCATATTGCCTCACATGGTGCTTTTAACCACGTGAACCCCTTGTTTTCCTATATTCTTATGCTCCCTTCCGGGGAAGATGATGGAAGGCTCACCGTTTCAGAGGTTTTCGGGCTAAACATGGATCGTGGCCTGGTCGTTTTAAGCGCCTGCCAAACGGGCCTGGGCACCATCAGCCAAAGCGACGAGATAACGGGTCTTAACAGGGCCTTTATTTATGCGGGGGCATCCAACACCATCGTGAGCCTATGGCAGGTTGATGATAAATCTACCGCGACCTTGATGTCAAATTTTTATGCTAACCTGAAAAAGGGTAAACCTGTTAGCGAATCACTAACCCTCGCGCAAAGGCAGCTCATGGCCATGGAAAAAAAATATGCTAATCCCTTTTATTGGTCGCCTTTTGTCCTTATCGGGATGGATTAAAAATATATCTTCCAAAACATGATGGGGAACAAGCCCATCTGGTAAACATTATCCCGTGTATTGTTCACGGGATCCCAGGTCTTGGTGAGGATATTCTGGTGATCGGTCAGGTTTTTTATTTCTACTGCCCACTCCTGGGATATTTTTTTCAGGTTTTGCCTGAAGGATATCCTTATGTCTGTCCTAAAATACCCCGGGTATTGGGTTTTATAGGCTTGGGCATAATCCAGTATTTCTTTCCCCTTTTTGGCAGACAAGGCCCGGTTTATCGGGATATAGCGCTTGCCTCCAGCCCATACGGCCTTTAGGTTTATGGCCAGTACGTTGTTTTGAAGGGGTATCTCGTACCCGCCCAGCAAATTCACCGTGTAATTGCCGTTAAAAGCGGAATTTCTCCATTTATTATCACTTGCGCGGTATTTTGATTGGTATAAACTGGTGGTGAGCAAGAAATAATAATTGTCACTAAAAAACCTCTCCACCGTGAGCTCGACCCCGTAATTACGTGCTGTACCTTCGTTTACCAGGCTGTCAACTAGCTGGTTGTAAAAATTGGCCCCGTAATTGTACATGCTAAAGGTAGAGGGTTTTTCTTCCACGGGAATGTTATACAGGTATTGATAGTAGGCCTCCAATTTCGTCCGTAAATTTTTGCCTACGCGGTAGTTATGCCCAGCAATCAAGTGGTGCCCCCGGCTAAAGCCCAGGTTTTTGTTGGTTTGCATATAGTCCATGTTAACCGGGTCAACCAAAGTTTGGGTGAAATACACGAGCCTTGGTTGAAGTTGGGAATGAAGGCCATAGCCAAAAGTTAGCTTATGTGAAGGGCTTACCTTGTATTTTAAGTTTAACCTGGGCTCCAGGCTTTTCGATTGGTTCAGGGCATGGTATTGCCCATGCAGCCCCAGGCTGCCGGAAAACCGGCCCGAGAAAGCATGGTTTACTTGAACAAAGGCTTGGGACAAACTGGTTTGATCGTCTATATCAATGCCATGAATGTATTTGTTAAGGCTTTGATCCAAGTACGTGTCCTGGAAATCAAAAAGGAACATTTCTTGGGTTATCCCGGCATGAAATGTATTTTTCGAATTCAGTTTAAGGATATATTGAGATTGGAAGGAAATTTTTTCTTCCAGGTAATTATCTTCATAAAATTTTTTGTATCCCCCGTTTCCGGTTAAGGTATCTACATCGTTGAAGGATTCTTCTGAAGAGAAGGCAATGGAGGTTTCGAGCCTTGATTTACTTGAGAAAAAATACTTGTGGCCCAAGCCGATAATACCCATTCGAGAGCCATAATGTACCCGGGTACCTGGTAACATGTCCGAGGTCCACCCGCTGCCTTTGTCTTCTTTCAGCTTGATATGGCTTTTCCCGCCAAGGCCAAACAAGGAAAAGGTGCCGAGTTCCCTGGTGGGCAAGAACAATTTGAACGACACGTCAGAATACTTTGGCACCCCGCCCACGTCGAACAGGCCCATGGCATTCATCAAGTCCATCATGGTATAGCGATAGTTTACCAGGTACGAGCTCTGGTTTTTTACCAGGGGGCCTTCAGCCCCGATCTCGAAACCGTTGAAGCCCATTTGACCGAGGAATTCATGCTCTGTCCGGTTGCCATTGCGCGTTTTTAAATCGAAAACCCCTGACATGGCGTTACCGTATTCGGCGGGGAAAGCCCCGGTAAAAAAGTCAGAATTAGCGAGCTGGTTGTTGTTTAGTATACTGATAGGGCCGCCCGTGGTGCCAAAAGTACCAAAATGGTTTGGGTTTGGAATATTCATGCCTTCTAACCTCCACAGCAGGCCAGTG
>CAZKIR010000493.1:0-3171 GCA_964552835.1 uncultured Bacteroidales bacterium | reverse complement strand
ATCCGTTCCTGGTTCCTGGGCGAATCGATCAAATTATCTTGTTCCAGGGGATCCTTGTTCATGTCATAAAACTCTTCCCGTGGCTTAGGTTTAAAATATTTCTCGAATTCCGGGATAAGCTTGCCCGCGTCATGCAAGCGATGAATTTCCACGAACCCTTCTTTTTTTTTCGTGTCAAAAATATGGCCCGGCTGCATATATGGGATATGTGGCCTGAAATTTTTCACGAACAGGTAATGTCCGTCTGATATGCTACGGATGGTCTCGTAATAATTATCCGCCCGGCTCCTGGCCCCGATAACATATTCCCGCTCGGTACATTTTTTTTTGCCCATGAACGGGATGCCTTCCATGTGCTTTGGAATTTTAGTCCCGGCAAGGTTTAGGACGGTAGGTGGGTAATCCACGAAACTGATCAGTTGATCCGTTTTGGTGCCGTTCTCGAAACTTGCCAGGTGTTTATATGCTTCCGGGATATGGATAATGAGCGGTACCCTTAAGCCCGAGCTGTATATCCAACGTTTATAACCCGGGAGACCGGCACCATGGTCAGAAAAAAAGAATACAAAAGTACTGTCCATTAACCCGTCTTTTCTCAGTAAATCGAGAATATGCCCGACCCGTTCATCCAATACCGTGATGTTATCAGCGTAATGGGCCCAAATTTTCTTGAACTCATTGGTTTGCGGTAAATTCCTTGGCACGTTGGCTTTTCCGGGGTCATGTACCATGTCGCTGGGAATGTTTTGGATGTTTTTAGCCCATTTCTTGCTGTTTTGGGTTGGCCCCTCGTGGGTGTAACCCAGGGTGAAATATCCAAAAAAGGGTTTTCCCTCGCGTTTTCGCCAAGGGGCATAATCATCACGCCAGTGTAAGTAATCATATCGGTCTTCTGGCCGATCCGGGTTAAAATTGAAGCCGGTTTTCCCGTACATGGCTGTAAAGTAACCCTTTTCGCCCAGGTATTCTGGTAAGGTTTTCACGTGTTCGGGAATATCAATGGCACTGAACAAGTGCTGGGTGCCCAGGGAAGTGGCATATAATCCCGATATTAGGCAGGAACGCGATGGGGAGGAAATAGGGGCCGTGGCATAGGCTTTCGTGAAAACCACTCCCTCTTCGGCCAACCTGTCCAGGTTTGGGGTAGTGGCGTATTCATCGCCGTAACATCCAAGGTTTGGGCTAATGTCCTCGCAATTAATCCACAAAATGTTTGGCGGGGGCAATTTTTTGCTGTCTTTTTCCCCGCTTTGGGTACAGGATGATAAAAAGGCTGTTACTGAAAGAGTCCCTAATATTGCTTTGTTCATGACAAAATTAATTTAGTTAGTATTTATAAATCTAGTTAGTTTTCTTGTTCAATGGTCATTTTCAGGCCAGTTTTTTTATTTTTCACGTGATGTAATATTTCTTAAAAAAAGCAAGGGGGCATACATATTTTAGCCGGCACCAGTTACTCGTACCGTATGGTTTTCTCTGGCGTTATCCTTGCCACGATAGTGGAGGGGAGGAGCAGCATCAGGAAGGTGGCCAGCAGGGTGCCCGCGTTCAGCAGGATCAGGTGGGCGAGGTTCAGGTTAATGGGAACGGTGTCAAGATAATAGGAGCCTGGATCGAGTTTTATCAAGCTAAAATAATGTTGCAGGAGGCAAATGCCAATGCCCAAGAGGTTGCCCCATAGCAGCCCCCTGGAAATAAGTAAACCGGACAAGTACAGGAACACCTTGCGGATGCCCCGGTTGTCAGCCCCCAGGGCTTTTAATATGCCAATCATGTTGGTGCGCTCCAGGATAAGGATCAAGAGCCCTGATACCATGTTGAACCCTGCCACCACGGTCATCAATATCAAAATTACCAAAACATTAAGGTCTTGCAGGTTAAGCCAGTCAAAAATTTGCACGTACTTGTCGCGTATGCTCACGATTTTTAAAATTTCTTCCCCTTCCTCGTAGGCATAGTCAAGGTGGTGGTATACTTCTCCTATCCGTTCGTCCAGCTTGTTAAAATCATCCACGAAAATCTCAAACCCGCTTACCTGGTCGTCCCGCCAATTGTTTAGTTTTTGGATATGGCCAATATCGCCCAGGATAAAGGTCTCGTCAAATTCCATGAGGTCGGTTTTGTATACCCCGGCTACCGTGAACTTTCTTGCCCTGGGCGGTTGTTGTATAAAATGCATGATAAAACTGCTGTCCACGTCTAACTTCAAGAGTTTGGAAAGATAATCCGAGATTAGCACCTCGTTGGTCTTGGCCGTGTCAGTAAGCCTGAAAATATGGCCCCTTTGCAGGTTGTCCCGGTAAAACGACCAGTTAAAATCGCTGCCAATGCCTTTTAATATCACCCCTTGCATGGCACCCCGAGTTTTGATGATCCCGGCCTTGTAGGCAAATACCTGGATGTGCTTGAAACCTTCTTCATGGGCTATTGCCTGGTAAAACGACTGGTTTTTGCTCACGGGTGTAGTGGCCTCGTAAGAAGCGTTGCTGTCAAAATTCACTAGTTGGATGTGTGCGCCAAAGCCTATTACTTTTTTGCGGATTTCTTTCTTGAAGCCGGTAATGATGGCTACCGATAAAATCATCACGGCCAAGCCCAGGGCAATGCCAGCAATCGCGATGGCCACGATAGGGCGGGAAAATTGTTCGCGACTTTCTTTGTCCTTGAACAATCTATTAGCAATGAATAGTTCGGTATTCAATATTTTTTATTTATTTCGTATTTTGTTTGGACAAAGATAAATTTTTAGCAAAAGAAAAAAGCATGATCTCGAGATATTGTCCCTCTTTTCTTGTCTTGTTCCTCGCTTTCGCGATGCTGGCAAGCTGCAAGGAAAAAACCAACGATAAGCCAGGCCCCCAACCAGGGGCTGAAAGGCTTGAAAAATATACTAACCGTTTGCAAGGCAAAAGAGTTGGCGTGGTGGCCAACCATACTTCTTTGATTGATGGGTCTCATTTGGTCGATAGCTTATTGGCCCTGGGTATTGATATACAGAAAATTTTTAGCCCAGAGCATGGCTTCCGTGGCAAGGCCGACGCGGGTGAAACGTTTGGCGATGATATCGACACGCGCACTGGCCTTCCGGTTATTTCCCTTTACGGGAACAACAAGAAACCTACCCGGGCTGATTTGCAAGCTTTGGACATTATGGTTTTTGATCTCCAGGAC
>CAZKIR010000492.1:0-3177 GCA_964552835.1 uncultured Bacteroidales bacterium | reverse complement strand
ACCAGAAAAAAATAGACGGGTTGAACGAGCGTTTCGTGGCTGCCTTGGAAAAAAATGACTTGAAAGAACTTAAACAAATCATCCTTGATTACAATATTACTTGCCCGGTGTCCGGAACGGCCAACTGGACCGACGTGCGCCAGTTTAACCTCATGTTCCAGACCCAACTGGGCTCGGTGAGCGAGGAAGCCAGCACCATCTACTTGCGGCCAGAGACTGCCCAGGGCATTTTCGTGAACTACCTGAACGTGCAAAAAACCGGACGCCTTCGTTTGCCTTTCGGGATTGCCCAGATAGGGAAAGCTTTCCGGAACGAGATCGTGGCCCGGCAGTTTATCTTTCGCATGCGCGAGTTCGAGCAAATGGAAATGCAATTTTTCGTGAGGCCAGGCGAGGAAATGGAATGGTTCGGGAAATGGAAGGAAGCCCGGATAAAGTGGCACAAGAACCTGGGACTGGGCGATGATAAGTATCGTTTTCACGAGCACGACAAGCTGGCCCATTATGCGAACGCGGCCGTTGATATTGAATTTAAATTCCCCATCGGGTTTAAAGAGCTGGAAGGTATCCATTCGCGTACGGATTTTGACCTGGGCCGCCATCAGGAATATTCTGGCAAAAAAGTACAATATTACGACAGTGAACTGGAAAAAAGCTACGTGCCATACGTGGTAGAAACCTCTATCGGGCTTGACCGCATGTTCCTGTCCGTTTTGTCAAGTGCCTATACCGAGGAAGAAATACCTAACGACAAGGGAAAAACCGAACAACGTATCGTGATGCGGATACCCCCGGCCCTGGCCCCCTATAAGCTGGCCGTGTTGCCATTGGTAAAAAAGGACGGGCTGCCTGAAATTGCCCGGGAAATTATCGATGATCTCAAGTTCGACTTTAATTGTTACTACGAGGAAAAAGACTCGATTGGCCGCCGCTACCGCAGGCAAGACGCTATCGGTACGCCATTTTGCATAACCATCGATCACCAGACCACGGAAGACAATACCGTTACCATCCGTTATCGTGACACGATGGAGCAGGAACGGGTTAAAATTAACGCCTTGCGGTATATCATGACCGATAGGGTGAGCCTGAAAAGTTTGCTGCGGCAATTGTAATGCACCTCCGCCAGGTTACAGCTTTAATATTAAGTCTATAAAAATTAGGCATTTTATTTCGCGAGGGATCAAGAGTTCTAAAGATACAACCACGGATTTTTAATGCAACTTTGACAGGAACTAATTGCCTTAATAAAATGTATATTAATACATAATTTAGGCCCCGCGACCGCCTATCTCATGATAGGCATGTTATTTTATTTTGATTTAGTGTACCTTTTAAAAAAACGGTACTACCCTTATTTTAGTGGTTAAATATAGTTTAAATATAGTTTAAATATAGTTATAAATGTGGTTTAAATGTGGTTTAAATGTGGTTGAAATATTAGTTTAAATGTTGCTTTTTTTGATTGATGCAATATAGTGGTTCATTTTTACAGCTAGTTTTGAAAGCTGAAAAATTTCCAACTTCTGAAAACTAAAATACAACATATAAACTACATTAAACAATATTTCAACTACATATAAACTACGTTAAACTATATTTCAACTACATATAAACAAATTGCAAGTTATCATTAAATTCGTGGTAGAACCAAAAAAACAAATATTTTTTTTGATAAAATAGTTTTGGATATATATTGATTTTGTTTTATACTTGTAAAATATTCAGTAACCTTAAAAAATTATTTTTGATTTCTACAGCCTTGATTGTATCGATGTTCTTTTTTTCCTGTTCAGAGGAAGAAGAAACGTTGGTTCAAGAAGGTTCGGTCAAATTTTCATTTGAAAAAGTAACCAAAAGCCTGAAAAGTATTTCAAGCAAAGCGACATTAAAAAGTAGCCTGAACGATCCGGCAGATGCCGAGAAAATTATTATTTCCGTGGCCGATGCCCAGGGAAATGAAGTCAAATCATCTGAAGAACTTGCCCTTTATAACATGAACGGTGAATTCATCTCGGAAACGATTTCCCTTTTAGTCGGGAACTATACCTTAACGGAATTTTTGGTCCTTGATGCAAGCGACGACGTGATTTTTGCCTCGCCGGTTGAAGGTTCTGATAAAGCATATCTCGTGGAAGGCCCTTTGCCGGTTAGTTTCAGTGTATCAAAAGACGAAGTAGAAAAAGTGGTCCCGGAAGTATTGGATACCGAGGAATCAGTGCCTGAAGATTTTGGCTACAGTTCATTTAGTTTCGAGGTAACGGAAACATTTGATTTCCTGGTAAGCCTTATGGTCTATAACCCGGACGTAAGCAACTTTGAATTGTCAACAGGGACGATAACTGTTAGCAGTGGCGGGGAAGAATTATACCATGGAGGATTGGAAGCCGTGACCAACAAGATAACAGTAAACGATGGATATGAAAATTACGTGTTGATAGTGGAAAAACCATTATACTTTACCTACAAGGATACTTTAACCAACGAAGAGCTAAAATCTCACTTCAGTAGTGAAGACAATGGGCCATTGATGATAAGACTAGAACAGTCAACATATATTTTACAGCCTGGCCCTGAAGAGGGGAAGGATGCTTTATTAAGAAAACAGGAAAGTGATACAAAAACAAATTATGGCAATTACGCTTTGTTTGGAGCACATGCATGGACGAATAGTGGAGTTGATGTTACTTGGCGATCTTTGATAGATTTTGACCTAGAAGACTTGCCCAAGGAAAAGGAGATTAATAAAGCCATCTTGTACTTGTATTCTGACCCGGTGTTTGATAGTACTGCCGGCCAGGAGTCGTATTTAAATTGGTGTAGAGGCCATAGTACGTTGAGTGGTTCGAATGCTGCTTGGCTAGAGCGCGTAACTGCCCCCTGGGGGGAAGATATGGTCACCTGGTATAATCAACCCTCAACTACCCAGGAGAACCGGGTTCCTGTCCCTGCCAGCACGAGTGAATACCAGGATTACGAGATTGATGTAACAGCATTGGTAAAAGATATATTAGGCAATCCCGAAACATCTCATGGATTTTTGTTTAAATTACAAAACGAAACCTACTATCGAAGCATGAAATTTGGTTCTAGCGATAACGTGAACCCTTCCTTGTGGCCTAAATTAGTGCCTCTAAGAAAACTATTTATTTTTCATTCGTTATTTAAAATCATTCT
>CAZKIR010000491.1:0-3193 GCA_964552835.1 uncultured Bacteroidales bacterium | reverse complement strand
TTTGTACACTGCCGTGCTGGGCGGCAAGGTCACTGTAAACACCCTGGCAGGCAAAGGGAAACTGAGCATACCGGCCGGTACGCGAAATGGTAAAGTGTTGCGGCTAAAAGGAAAAGGTATGCCAAAGTATAAAAACCCTTCAAGTCACGGTGATTTACTGGTGAAACTGCAAGTAGAAATCCCGGCCAACCTGAGCCAGGAGGAAAAAAACTTGTTTGAAAAATTGAAAGCTTTAAGGAAATAGGCTTGAGAGAGTTGTCCCCCTGCGGTAAATCTACGGTGGATGAAATTGAGGTACATCCTCAAACCTACGTTTCGACATTAAACATTCAACAAAAAATAACAAGGCACTTGAAAGGCCTCCCGAACTATATCCGTTTTTTTTTGTTTCCAGGGTAAACATTTTTCATGAAAAGCTATCAATATTCTTCCATCGGACGTCCGCTTGACCCTGTTTATAAAACAAACAAGATAATTGGGATTTTAACACCCGTTTTCATGGTATTGGGTTTTATTTATTATTGGGCCATCGGGCATTCCCTGCCCGATAGTTTTCTTTTTGGCCTACAAGCCGGTATTTCGGTATTCCTAACCTGGGCTTTGGCCAGGGAACTGGATCCGGACAACGATTACTCGGCTTTCGTGGCCCTAATTATACACCTTCCAGCCTTGGTTTGGTTAGGTGCCCCGGCCATTTTCAATATTTTTTGGTTTCTCCTTTTAACCAGGATGTTAAACCATACCACGGGTTTGGTATTAAAATGGCAGGATTCCATTGTTATCTTGCTTTTGGCCTCGTGGCTTATATTCCGGGTACATTGGATCATCGGAATGATGACAGCTTTCGCTTTCTTGCTCGATAGCCGGTTGAAACCCGCCTCTGCAAGGCAATTGATATTTTTTGTCCTTCTTTTGGTTGAAATTACTGTTTATTTAATCGTTTGGGATGCATTCTTTCAACTTGAAACTGTTCCCTTGCTTTCATGGATCCTTTTCATCGTGGCCACGATCCTTTTCTTACCGGTGATTTATCAATCGGCCAGGGTGAAAAGCCTGGGCGATGCAACAGCCATACCTTTAAACCCCAGGAGGGTCAGGACGGCACAAATCCTCGTTTGGCTGTCGGCCGTGCTTTTATTGTTTATTCCCGGCACGGGCCAGGTAACCTCGTTCTCCCCGGTGTGGGTGGCCTTCGTGGGGATTGGCCTATACAGGCTTTTTGTTCTGGCCCGAAATAAATAACTTGGACTTGTTTTTCACGATCACGGCCATGGGCAAAGCCAGGCTTGTTCACTTATCCTATTTTCCCATACCTTTTTACGATGCCCACGATAACTTCCACTGCTTTTTCCATACTTTCCAGGGGAATGTACTCGTACCTGCCGTGAAAATTATGCCCGCCGGTAAAAATGTTGGGGCAGGGCAGTCCCATGTATGATAACCTGGCCCCATCGGTGCCCCCCCGGATCGGTTCGGCCAATGGTTCCACACCTGCTTCTTGCATGGCTTCGCGGGCGATATCAATGACTTCCATCACGGGCTCGATTTTTTCTTTCATGTTAAAATATTGATCTTCTATCTCCGTTTTCACGGGATTTGTATCATATTTTTTATTGATTTCACGGCTAATGGCCAGCACCTGTTCTTTTTTTTGCCCGAATTTTTCCTTGTCGTGATCCCGGATCAGAATTTCCATTTTCGTTTCTTCAACCGTGCCCGAGATATTAATAAGATGAAAAAATCCCTCGTATTTATCGGTATTTTCGGGCTTTTTTTCTGCCGGTAGCCCTTGGATGAACTCACTGGCCAACAGCATGGAATTGATCATTTTTCCCTTGGCATCGCCCGGGTGGATGTTTTTTCCGGTAAGGGTAATTTTTGCCATGGCCGCGTTAAAGTTTTCGTATTGCAATTGGCCCAGTTCGCCGCCATCGATGGTGTACGCTATATCGGCCCCAAAAGCCCCCACGTCAAAATGATCGGTGCCCCGGGCAATTTCTTCGTCGGGGGTAAAAGCCACCTTGATGGTGCCATGTTTAATTTCGGGGTGTTGCATTAGGTACTCCAGGGCTGTCATGATTTCGGCCACGCCGGCCTTGTCGTCAGCCCCGAGCAAGGTATTCCCGTCAGTAGTAATCAAGCTTTGTCCCTGGTAATTTTTCAGGTGCGAAAACTCGGAGGGGCTTAGCACGATATTTTTTTCTTTGTTCAGGATGATGTCTTGGCCGTCATATTTTTCAATAATCCTTGGGTTTACCCCTTTCCCGGGCATATCCGGGCTCGTGTCCAAGTGGGCGAGAAAGGCTACCACCTGGGTTTTCTTGTCGGTATTGGCCGGGAGGGTAGCGGTCAGGTATGCCTTGTCGTCTAGTTTGATATCTTGTAGGCCAAGTTCTTGCAGTTCTTTTTCCAGGACGTGGGCCAAATCAAACTGCTCTCTTGTACTTGGCGTAGAGTTGCTCCTGGGATCAGATCCCGTGTTTATCTTCACGTATTGAAGGAAACGTTCTTTTAATGCGCTCATGATCGTATGATTTAAATACCTTATAAAAAAAATTCATGCCATATTTAACAAAAGTATAAAACATATAGGAGTACACCCTCAAATTCAGGTTTCATTTCTCATTCAACATTAACCATTTATTCCTCAGCTAACTTCCCTGGATAATCAGGTAAATCCCCGCGAGGATGCCCAAGAGGAGTGGCCATTTTTGTTTCACGTTTCGATCCTTAAAGATCAAAGCGCCCAGGAAAAATGAGTAAACCACGCTGCTACGTCGGATTGCCGCGAGAATGGAAATCAAGGCATCGTCCGAGGCCAGGGCCAGGAAATACGAGTAATCGGCCAATGCCAAGGATATCCCGATAAGGGGGACAGCCCAGGTAAACCGCAAACTTGTTTTTTTTACCTGGTGTTTTTGTTGAATCTTCCAAACAATCCATAACAATGGCACAAGGTAAATTAAAAACCAGGTTTGCATGGCCAATCGGTCATGCCCCAGCAAAAGGTATTTGTCGTATAAACTGCTGCCCGCGCCTATTAAGGTAGCCAAGACGATGAAAAATACCCATTTGTTTTTCCGGAAAATGATGCCTTCTTTTTTTCCAGCAATGGAAAACATGTAAAAAAACGCGAGGGTAATGATTACCCCTGTCCATTGCAGCATGCTAAGCCTTTCGGAAAAAATGAGAA
>CAZKIR010000490.1:0-3196 GCA_964552835.1 uncultured Bacteroidales bacterium | reverse complement strand
TCATTCTCATTAACAAGGTGTCACGGGTAATCCCCGCGTTATTGACCAAGGCGTCAATTTGCCCAAAATCGGTCATGATATTGTCCACGAGTTCCTGGGCAGCGTTAAAATCACTCGCGTCCGAAACATATCCTTTTACCTGGACCCCTTTTTCCTTGATTTCATTTTCAGTGTTTTTGAAATCCTCGTCCTCTTTAATATCGGTGAAAGCAATATTGGCACCTTCTTCCGCGAACCGGAGACAAAGGGATTTGCCTATGCCCCTTGCACCGCCGGTGATTAAAGCTGTTTTTCCATCTAACAATTTCATTTTGTTACGGTTTAATTTTAGATTAATTTATTAATCTTGCAAAATAAGCAAAGTTCTACTTTTAAACCAACGGATTTTTCAGGCTTTTTTTATAACCCTGATCAAATCTTTGAAGTATAAACTTATGTCGTTAAAATTAACTTTATATTAATTTTTTTATTAAAATTGTAGCTTATAAATTAATCAGGAGGAAGACACATGATATTTAAGAGATTAAGTCTAAGGCACAAGCTCATAGCAATTATTTTCTTGATTGCAGCCGTATTTTTATTTGTTTTCTTGGGGTACACGAATTATCACCTTAAGCAAAATACGGAGGCACAATTCAGGGATATGGTGCAGACCGTTTCACGTGAAAACGCACGCTCAGCTGAAGCTGTTTTGGCATCATACATGAATATTTCCCGTTCTATCGTCTCCTCTTACGAGGGCATACAAGACCTGCCTCCTGATAAGCTTGTATCCTCGATGAACGAGATATTAAAACGTAATTTATTACAAAACAGCGATATAGCGTCTACCTGGGTAAACTGGGAATTAGCTTTTACCCGTCCTGAATGGGATAAAAGTTTTGGGAACGAGCTACATTTATTCAAAAAGGAACAAGGCCTAATGGATTACCAGAAAAGGCTCGTTGATACCCTTGGACAACAAGTGGCTGAGGTATTTTCTGTATCAGCCCGCGCGGCAAACGAAGTGGTTTATGGCCCCCATAAATTAAACCAGTTAAAAACTGTTGGGAAAAAATTGCTTACTTTCTCGATTCCCTTGTGGGCAAGGGGCGAGATAGTTGGTAGCATGGGAATTGATATCGCGCTAAATAATTTACAAGATATTGCCAGCGTGTTGCCCGAGTTCGAGGGCGGGCATACTTTCCTCGTGAACAGCCAAGGGATTATCGTTAGCCACCCGGATGAAGATATGCTGGGCAGGGGCATGGAAGAAATGATCTCGAAAGAAGTGCTAAAAGCAAACCAATTCCTGGAAAATCTACAATTAGGCAAGTCATTTTCATTTACTGAAAATAGCGAACAAGATAACAGGGAACAGTATTATTCTTTCGTACCTGTTTCACTAAAGAAGTCGGACAAATTTTGGGCCTTGGGTTTTCAACTCCCTTCCTCTACCTTGTACTCTTCGGCTAAACATATTATAAACCGGTCTTTCTGGTTTATCCTGGTTGGTTTATTTTTTATCACCTTCGCGGTTTTTATCTTGATTAGCAAACAAGTGAGCCAGCCCCTGAAAAAATTCAGGGAGGTAATTGAAAAACTTGCCCATGGCAATATAGAATCTTCTTCCAAGATGGAATTTAATGCCCATGATGAGATTGGCAATATAGGGTATTCGGTAAATTCTTTAATTGACGGGTTAAACAGTACGGCACAGTTTGCCAGGGAAATAGGAAAAGGAAACCTGGAGGCCAAGCATGATAAATTAAGCGATAACGACATACTGGGCGATGCCTTGCACAACATGAGGACCAGTTTGCAACGGGCACGTTCTGAAGAGGAAAAAAGAAAAGTGGAAGATGCTAAACAAAACTGGGTTACCGAAGGCCTGGCCAAGTTTGGCGATATATTGCGCCAAAGCTCTGATAACATGGAAGAGTTCGCCTATAGTATTATTAGCAACCTCGTGAAGTACGTCAAGGCAAACCAGGGAGGGCTTTTCGTTATTGAAGAAGAGGATGAGTCGAAACACGTGGAAATGAAAGCTTGCTATGCATATGACCGCCGGAAGTACATGGAACGAAAACTTGATTATGGCGAGGGCTTGGTAGGCCGTTGCGTGCTGGAACGCGAAACCATATATTTAACCGAAATCCCGGACGATTATATTTATATCACTTCTGGTTTAGGAAAGGAAAACCCCAGGAGCTTGTTAATCGTTCCCCTTATCCTGAACGAGGAAGTTTATGGGGTGATCGAGATTGCTTCCTTTAAAGAATTTGAAGAACACGAGATTTCTTTCGTTGAAAAAATAGGGCAAAGCATAGCCTCTACCATTAATAGCGTGAAGGTAAACATACGTACCTCGCAATTATTGGAAGAGTCTAGGAACCAGGCAGAAGAACTGGCTGCCCAGGAAGAAGAAATGAGGCAAAACCTGGAAGAATTGCAAGCTACTCAGGAAGAATCCGCGAGAAAAGAAGCCGAACTGCAGGGCATGTTCAACGCGATGAGTTCTTCCCTTTTTGTCGCGGAATTTAAAACAGATGGTACCATATTAGATATAAACGAACGTTTTGCCACGATCTTCAAACAACCCAAGGACAACCTTATCGGGAAACAGCACAGGGATTTATTGACCAGTGCAGGTTTCAAGCACGAGGAATACGATGCCATTTGGGCAAAGCTGACCCGGGGGGATCTTATCCAGCGGACTGATTCTGTTTCTGTTGGAGGCAATGATATATGGTTAAACCAAACCTATGCCCCCATTACCAATAACGAAGGCAAAGTTATCAAGATATTGAATATCGCGATTGATATTACTGAATCGAAAGAACAAGAAAAACGGGTGCAGGAACAGCAAGAAATGCTCACGAACCTGGTCGATAAGATACCGGCCAAAATATTCGTGAAAGACCACGAGGGCAAGATGTTGCTAGTGAACAAGGCAGTGACAGACGTGCACGAGTGCAATGCTTCCGATTTGATCGGGAAAAGTGATTTTGATTTCTTCGCGGACGATCTCGAGCTGGCCCAAAAATTGTTTGACGAAGAACAGGAAATTATTAAAGAAGGTGGACGTACATGGGAACAAAAAGAATTCGTGAAAGACAAGCAAGTTTACCTTCGGACTACCAAAATGCCCATTTATATACCTTATCTCGGCAAAACAGGTCTGTTTGGGTTCCAGGTTGATATTACCGAGAATAAG
>CAZKIR010000489.1:0-3206 GCA_964552835.1 uncultured Bacteroidales bacterium | reverse complement strand
CCAGGTAAAGGTACACGTTGGAGATGCCCGTGTTGTCGTTACCTGTGCCGGATGCTTTTATGGTGGCCTTGGATATGGCAATATCTTCCGATTCAGATGCCGTTATCCGCAACTGCTGCATCACTACTTTCTGATCGTTGTTCGCGATGGTGCTGTTTACCGGGGTATATGCACCCAGGGATAATGACATGGAACCGATGTTATTTATGGTTTTTAACCCGCCGTTGATAACCCCTTCTGCCAGGTTGATCGTGGCCGATTGGGCAGAATTGGTGCCCACGGCTTGTACGTTGGACGCTTGTAATAATCTTGACCGGAAAGTATTGCCTGTAACCGGGGTGTTGTTGAAATCATAGGCTAATATCCAGTGTTGGGTTTGGTTGGTTTCAATAACCTTGCCATTGGTGGGAATAGTAACCGTACCGTTATCCAGATCGTAAGCTGTAGCATTTCCAATAAACTTATCAATTTCGCTTTCATAGGAGCCATTGTTGTTTACATCTTCGAATAAACTGATGGAACCCGAGTCGATCGCGTTCACGTCATGTCCTGTTCCTTGCGCGGTAAAAGTAATGTTGATGGTCTCTATGTCTTCCACGTCTGAACCAGTAAGTTCCAGTTGCATCATGGTCACCTCGTTAGCATCAGCCAGGATGTTTTCATCACCTGGATTATTATCCCCCGCGATGATTGTAAGGGTGCCCACGTTCTTTACTGTCACTGAGTTCCCTGTCACTGGTGCCCCTATCACGTTGGCCTGGATTCCTGAAGTTCGGCCATAAGCAATAATACTGTCATTGCTGGGCAGTTTGAAGAGGATTGTTTTGTTTTCCGCTGCCGTGCCGTTTAAAGTAGCAACGATTAGAAAATTTTTTGATTCGCCCGGGGGGATATACTGGTTCAAGGATGTAAAGCGGAAATAGTTACCATGCCGGACCCCGGTACCCAAATCAATATCGTTCACGAAATCGAGCAGGCCGTTGTCGTCCCCGTCCAGGAACAGCTTTACATCAGTGAACGCGGCCGTTTCGTCAATGGTACCATTCTCAGATATGGTAAGGGTATCAATATCAAGGGTATCAGCCGGGTTTGCTGTAAACATGGCCTGCATGAACACGTGGTATTCAGCAGCATTTTCAACCGTGGTGGTAGATGGGTTGTTATTGCCCAGTTGAACAGACAATTGGCCAATTGTTTTAATGGTTTGCGTGCCGCCTGTCACGGCATTCCCGCCAGGTAAGGAGGGGGTTATAGAGGAACCCGTGGTAGCCCCCTCGGCGCTAAGGTAACTGGCCAGCTCGATACTCGTGATGAACTGGTCGTTATTGGCCGCGTTGCCGTTATAATTATAGGCAAATATCCATTGTTCGGAGGTGGCAGAATCAATTACCTCAACACTGCTCAAGATATGGCTGATTTTGCCATTATCGGTACTGTATGTAAGGCCGGAAACGATTAAGCGGTCAATGCCCTCGTCTATCACGTTGTTCTTGTTCAAATCTTCCCAGATATCAACAGAGTCAATATCGTTAACATCATTACCCGAACCGCTTGCCTTGCATTCAATTTTTGAAATATTGATGTCTTCGGCTGTTCCGGCGCTTAAAATCAATACCAGCATGGGTTGTGATTGGGCATTTTTGGAAATATTTCCCTCTGCCGGGCCATTGCCGCTTAGTGTAAGGCTTCCTGTATTACTAAAAGTTTGCGTTCCGCCGCTCACGGAGGTGCCATCGGCTTCTATGCTTGATGAAGTTGTTTTTCCGGTCGCGGATATCTCGTTTGAAGAAATGGTCAAGTTTGCTGTTTGCCCTATCGTGGCATTTCCATTAAAGCTTAAGCGGGCAATCCAATTCTCGCTGTTCCCTTTTTGGATTATTTGCCCGGTGGTAGCGATGGAGACCGTGTTGGAGGAAAAGCCTGCTTCACTTTCTACCCGGGTAGCACCGGAGTATAGTGTCCCGTTGTTTTGATTATCTGAAGCGTCCAGGATTACCGAGCCAGAAGATTCATCAAAAGCATACAAGGCTACCGTGTTCGCGTCGGTATTATATGCTGAAGAGGGCACTGTATGGGAGGCTCCGGTATAACGGGTCGAGTTCGAGATACGGATATCGTCCATTTCGCCCTGGAAGTAGGAACCACCACCGGATATCCTTCTGCCAATCCGCAAGGGGTTGTTCGAGGGGGTGATATCTCCCTTGTTCCTGGAATCGTCGAGTTCGAGTTCACGGGTGCCGTTGAGGTAAACCCGGGTTTTATCCCCATCATAGGTTATCGCGAAATGGTGCCAAACCCCTGTAGATACTGAAGGTCCGGTACTCCAGAACCAACCCCCGGGGGCATCGGTTTGGATGGCCACCTCGAGATCGCCGCCGTTAATCCCTACTTCATAACTGTTTTCCTTGTTCACGATAATTTGGTTCCCGGATGTGGTGGATGTTTTGAACCAGCCTTCTATGGTCATCGCGCTGCCATCCAGGCTCAGGCTCTCGGAATGGGGTGCTTCTATGAAACCGGTGGTCCCGTTGAATTCAATGGCCCCGCTCCCGAATTTTTCGGCCGAACCAATAAATTCGTCCACGCCATTGTCAATGGTCCCGTTGTTGTTCACGTCCTCGTATAGTTCTATGCCATACGAGGAGATATCGTCCTCGGGCGAGAAGGTGCCCCCGGCCCGCAGGGTGATGTTTTCAATTTCAACGTCTTCTGCCGAAGATGCAGTAAGCTTGACCTGTACCATGGGCACCGCGGTGGCGTCCACGGTAATATTGGAAGGTTGGATGTTGTAGCCGCCTTCCGAAAGGGTCAAGGAGCCGCTGTTGGTAATGGTCTTGTAGTTGCCATAAATGGGTGCTCCCGTGATGGTTACATCGTGTTCGCTGCCGCTTAGGCCTTTTGCTTTGACCCTTGAATTGTTCGAAATAATTGTCCTGAAAGTACTGTCTGGCCCACTTGTCCCGTTAAGGTTATAAACGATAAGGTAATCACGGTATGATCCGGCCACGATGGTATCTGCAATTGTATCGAAGAGGATGGTACCGTCATCAATTGAAAACAACCGGGTTGAATCAATCCGGGGGTCAATGGTCAGGTCCAGTATCCCGTTATTGTTTAAATCCTGGAATAGTTGCACGGAACTGATCCTTTCATGCTCGAGCAAGGTGCCCGCGGAACTAATCGTAAGGGAATCTACCCTGATGTCC